>CAKZYH010000128.1 GCA_937884725.1 uncultured Paracoccaceae bacterium | reverse complement strand
GGGGTCAGATGCCGGTCGATCCGCTCCCGGAACAGCCAATTGTCCCAATTGTCTGGATAGCGGCCGTACAGCCGGCGATCCATCCACGATGTCATTGACCCCATTATCGGATCCTTTCCGCGTACTCAGCCGGCTCGCATGTCAGGCAAGGACCAGCTGAGGGGCTGCCAACCCCGCCCGGCGGACGGCATTGCGGGTGTCGATGATGAGGCGGGCGTGACGCACCACCAAATCATAGTCCACCGCACTGTGATCGGTGGCGATGAGAACAGCGTCCGCCGCCGCCACCTCCTCGGCACTGAGCGCCACGCTTGTCCACCCGGCGAAAGCGGCATGCTCGCGTGTCTGCGGGATCTCAGGCACGTGGGGGTCGTGATATCGCACCGTCACGCCCCGCGCGGTCATCAATTCCAACAGCTTGAAGGATGGGCTCTCGCGCACGTCCGAGACGTTTTTCTTGTAGGCAATCCCCAAGAGCAGCACCCGCGAGCGGCTCATCGGCACGTTGTGCCGCCGGTCGAGCTCGGCATCGAGCTTGGCAATCACGCGCGCCGGCATGGTGACGTTGATCTCGCCGGCAAGCTCGATGAAGCGGGTGGAGATGTCGTATTCGCGCGCCTTCCAGGTCAGGTAAAAGGGGTCGATGGGGATGCAGTGTCCGCCGAGCCCAGGCCCTGGATAGAACGGCATGTAGCCGAACGGCTTTGTGGCCGCAGCGTCGATGACCTCCCATACATCGACCCCCATGGCTTCGTAGATCACCTTGAGTTCATTCACGAGCGCGATGTTAACCGCGCGAAAGACGTTCTCGGTGATTTTGACCGCTTCGGCCGCGGAGGGCGAAGACACCAGCACCACCTTGTCGACAAATGCGCTATAGAATGTCTCTACCAAGGCGGCGGATTGCGGTCCGTCACCGGCGACGACCTTTGGGATGGTGACGGTGTTGAAAGCTGTATTGCCGGGGTCTTCCCGCTCGGGGGAGAAGCCTAAAAAGATGTCGGACCCGCTGGTGAGGCCCGAGCTTTCCAAGATGGGACGCATTACCTCTTCGGTGGTGCCGGGATAGGTGGTCGATTCTAAAATAATCAGCTGGCCGGCGCGCGCATGCGCGGCAATAGTGCGCGCTGTACCCTTCACATACGACAGATCCGGTTCGCGATAGCGGTTCAGCGGGGTCGGCACGCAAATGACAATGACGTCGCAAGCGGCCAATTGCGCAAAGTCGCTAGTGGCATCGACGGTGCCGGCCTCCACCAGCGCCGCCAAATCGCTGGACGCGACTGCTTCGATGTAGGACCGGCCAGCGCGGATGGCCTCTGCCTTTTGCGGGTCGATGTCGAACCCCAAGGTGTTCAGCCCCGCACCGGCGGCACTCGCCAGCAGGGGCAGCCCCACGTAACCGAGGCCGATGACGCCGACGGTCGCCGTTCGCGCGCGCAAGCGCTGCGCAAGCTCTGCACCCGCGCCATCGGTCGGTGGTGTTTGCATCACAGTCATGAAGGCATCTCGGTCTGACGAAAAGGTTGGCGCAGTTAGACGGTCGCTGCGCGCATACGACGAATGGGCATGGGCTACCAGAACGGGCGGGCTGCTGGATTTGGCGCTCGAAATGTGCCGGGCACGACCCCGCCCAGCCGCGCGGCCACCGTTAGGCTGGCTCGGCCGGTTTGGTCTGCTGCGCATTGTGACGGGCGATCAGGTCGGCCACGATCCGTGTGCCCGACCTGCCATCCCAGAGGGGCGGCCGGGAGGGGGTGCCCGTGGCGGCCAGC
Organism: uncultured Paracoccaceae bacterium; assembly: GCA_937884725.1. Lineage (GTDB taxonomy): Bacteria > Pseudomonadota > Alphaproteobacteria > Rhizobiales > Amorphaceae > Acuticoccus. The sequence goes on along the minus strand of CAKZYH010000128.1, from coordinate 4,901 downwards.
GCGTCGGCAAGACCGGCCAAAATGCCCGCTCTTCGGGTCCCGGCCAGCCGGTTGGTGCCTTCGCTGACGGTAATCGGACGCTCGGTGTTGTCACGCAGCGTGACGCACGGGACGCCCAATATGGTTGTTTCCTCTTGGAGGCCGCCTGAGTCCGTTGCGACCAGCGCGGCATTGGCGTTCAAATCCAAAAACTCCAGGTAGCCCAACGGTTCAGTCAGATAAATCCCCGGCGCGCCCGGGGTGTTGATGAACCGGCCCATTAAGCCGAACGTCTCCGCCTTGGCCCGGGTGCGCGGGTGGATGGGAAAGATCACCGGCAGATCGCCAAGGCCGTCGCGCAACGCGTCCAAAATCTCAACAAAGCGCTCGGCTGTGTCCACGTTGGCCGGCCGGTGCAACGTCATCGTGGCGTAGCCCTGCGGCGTCAGACCCAACGAGGCCGCATAGCCACGCTCTGCTGCGCGCGCGCGATGTTTTTCCAGCGTATCGATCATCACGTTGCCGACCATCACCACCCGCTCGGCAGGCACCCCTTCGTGAGCAAGGTTGGCGTCGGCGCCGCTGTCGGTGGTGTACAAGATGTCCGCAATCGCATCGACGCCCAGACGGTTGATTTCTTCCGGCATGGTGCGGTCGCCAGAGCGCAGGCCCGCCTCCACATGGGCCACCTTGATGCCCATCTTGGTGGCCGTCAGAGCGCACGCGATGGTGGAATTGACATCGCCGACCACGATCAGGACGTGGGGTGCAAACTCGGTCAACACCGGCTCGACCGCCATCATGGTTCGGCCGGTTTGTTCGGCATGACTGCCGGAGCCAATTTCCAGATTGATGTCGGGCCGCGGCAAGCCCAGGTCATCGAAGAATGCTCCACTCATGCGCGCGTCGTAGTGCTGCCCGGTGTGGACGAGCTGGTAAGCCACGGTTGCACCTGCCGAGCGCGCCGCGTTCAGTGCATCAACAATCGGTGCCACTTTCATGAAATTAGGTCGGGCCCCGACGATGATCGTCAGCCGAAGTTCACGCATGCCGCGCCACGACGCCGAAAAACTATCCGCCATGTGTTGACCCTTTTCGCGAACTTCCATCCCGGTGGTGGCAGGGCGATCGGCGCGGTCATGCCAACGTTTGCCACTTTACGCAATTTTAAAATGACAGATGACGGTAGAAGTCAAACTGTCATAAATGTCGTATACTGAGCATACTCATTTTGAAGGCGGATTTTTAGAATAACTATCAGTAAGGGGTTTGTTGCCGGACGCATACATAGATGGTCGTTGGCTCACCATAAATTACTGGTAGTTTGCCACTTGTGTTTAGGTTTCCTTCGCACATTGTCTGTTCAACGAGCGCAACTGCTGCGCCCCTGCGGTACACATCGCGGGGTGTTGGGGTCGCCCGAGAACAGATGGTGCCGGTTCCTGAGGGGCATAGAGTTTACCAGATGGCCACAGGGCGGGCACGTTGCTCAGCCCATGCTCTCGCGTGGCGCATACCACAATGGCCAAGCAGGTCGGTCCAACAGAGGTTGTCGAGGCGATCAGGCTTACCGCACACGCCATCTTGGCGCGCTGTGCCCCGTTTCGATCTTCCCTTCTCGGTCATGGCCTCATAAGGGACGGGAGTTGCAGGTGCCGTGAGCTTGTCGGCACTGACATGCATTGCTGGTCCTTATAAGGCACGCTGATGCCACGCCAGCACAGCGCTGCAAGTCTTTGGCGCCCGTGATCATCTGTTCTGAGAAGGTTTGTAAATTGCGTGTTTTGTCAAATACACACAGTGCCCTCGGTCGGCCCCGTATTCTAGTTATATATCAATATATCGCGCTGTATCGACTTCCGGTTTTCTTCGAGTTATCTCGCTCGCCCAGCATGGATTTCGAGTTTATGTCCGGCGGGCCGTTCAAGGGCGCCACAGTGCGCATTGCAACGCAACAGGAACGGGAGGGACTTGTCCACCATGAGTCGCGCAATGTTTGGCTGACATCGGCGGTGCTGTGGCAACGCGCAGTGATCCCCGCTGTGCGGTGCGGCCGGTACGATGCCATCATCATGCTCGGCGATCCGCACTATCTGAGCACTTGGGCCGGCGCGCTGGTGGCGCGAATGCGCGGCACGCCGGTGCTGTTTTGGAGCCACGGGATCAAGCGGCAGGAAACAGGGCTCACCCGTATTATCAAGCGCGCCTTCTACGCGTTGGCCGATGCGCACTTAGTGTACGACCGGCACGCAAGGACAATGATGCGGTCAGCGCTTAACATCAAATGTCCGATTGTAACGATCTGGAACTCTCTGGATTTTGACCGGCAGGACGAAATTCTTGCCCAGCTTGAAAATGCTTCAACTCTGTTCAAGAACGATACCCTAAACCTCATTAGTATTGGGCGTCTTACTCCGAGGCGCCGAATTGATACAGTAATCTGTGCTCTTGCCGCACTCCGAAAAAGCGGCATGGACATTAATCTTACAATAATCGGCGATGGGCCGGAGCGCGGGCCACTAGAAGCCCTTGCGAGATCCCTCAGGGTAAACGATGGCGTCGACTTTATGGGAGCCGTCTACGATGAAGTTGCGACGGCTACCGCTCTTTTCAAAGCTGATCTAATGGTAAGCCCTGGCCCAATAGGTCTGCCAGCCGTACACGCCCATAGTCTAGGCTGCCCAGTTCTTACGGTAGCAGATCGGACAATACAGATGCCTGAAGTTGAGGTGATTGTGCCAGGAGAAACTGGCATTTTGATCGAAAGCATAACCTCAGAAGCCGTGCAGAACGGGATCAGAGATTGGTTTGCCGTGCCCCGCGACCGTGCCGCCATCCGCAGGCGCTGCCGCGCTGAGGTTGCGGCCCGGTGGACGCCTCCGCGACAGAAGGTGCTGATCGAAGGTGCGGTGCAGAGCGTTTTGCATGACACAATTCGACAGAATGCTTCATGCGGGTCCGGCCAAGATATCTAACTAGGGGCGAAAGAGCCCGTGGCGGGGATCGGCGTGGCTGAGCTGTGTCGCAAGCACATGATCAGCGATGCGACCCTCTATACGTGGCGCAGGCGCCACAGCGGTATGGGCTTCTCTGACGGCAGGCGGTTGAAGGTGCTGGAGGACAAGAACGCCCGGCTGAAGAAGCTCCTCGCCGAATAGATGCTCGACGTTGCGACGCTGCGGGACGCTCTGGGAAAAAACTTCTGACGCCGGCGCACGGAGAGGCTTTGTGAGCTGGGCTATTGAAAAGAAGGGGTATTCCCAGCGGCTCGGCTGTGCCCTGATTGGGATGCATCCGAGGACCTACCGCTACCGGTCGCCGCCTTCGTCTCCAACACCAACACGCCGTGTTCGTCCACGACGCAGATGCTCTTCATCTCCAAACACGAACAAAGTCCAGCTATGAGCGGGAACACTTCGGGGGCAACGTCAACCTGTCGGTTGGTTTTGCCATCGCTGTGTCCAACACGCGCGGCTAAGGCGGGCTGCGTCATGACGAAAGGAACGGGGTACCATGAGACGGCTACTTTCGGCGATTGCCATCGCCATGACTCTTCTAGCCGCGCCAGCCCAGGCGCAAACCATCGGCTATGCAGACGCTATCGATATCCTATCGAAAAGCTGCGGTGCGGACATTCAAAAGCACTGTGCGAGTGCGACCCTTGCCAACTTTGGTATTGGCGATTGTCTGAGCAGCAGCCCGATTTCCAACACCTGCTCGACCGCGCTAACGCGGGTGACCGCCTCGTTGCAGGCGCGCGCTGAGGCGCAGGCGAACGCTGAGCGTATCTGCGCCACCGACGTGCGTCGCCTTTGCCCCATGACCGAGGCCGGACGCGGTCGCATTCTGCGCTGCCTTTTGAAAGCTGCGCCGAGCGCGAGTGACGCGTGCAACACCGCCATCACCAACGCCGGCTGGCGCTAAGCGGCTGAGAGGAAGAACACCATGATGACCCGTCTTCTGATGGCTATCGCCTGCGCGGTCGCTTTGCCGATCGCCACCGCAGATGCGCAGACCACCCTGACGCGCAACCAGATCGTCAACAGCCTCTACCAGACGGAGGGGACTGTGGCGCGGTTGGATCCCATCGCCCTGGAACGTGAGGCCGCTGTGCGCGCCGCAAGTGGCGGTGACAACGCCACCGGCCCCTTGTCGGACAACTTTCGCCGCCTGCCGCAGATCTCCATGGAGATCAACTTCGACCGCGGCTCGGCTCGCATCAAACCCGAGAGCTACCACGCGGTGGGTCTGATCGCGGACGCCATTCACACCCCTTACCTCATGGGGCAACGCTTGGTGGTGGTGGGCCACACCGATGCCACGGGCGGTCGCGAACTGAACCTTCGTTTGTCCAAGGAGCGTGCTGCGTCGGTGATGAATGCGCTGACCACCACGTTCAATGTGCCGCCCAGCCAGATGGTCGCCATCGGTCTTGGTGAGGAGCAGCTGGAAGACCCGGGCAACCCGGACGCTGCCATCAACCGCCGGGTGCAGATCATCAACCTTGGCCAATAAGGCAGCGCGGTAACCGTAAGACGGTCTGGACCTTTTAGCAGGGTCCAGGCCGTTTCTGTTTGCGCTAATGGCGGCAACCGATGGGACGGGCAGGACGATGCGCTGAACGTTCAGGCGGAAGCATATCGTCCGAATTCAGTCTTTTGGCATAAGCGTTACAATACATTCGTCGTTCGTTTCCAGATCAGCCTTGATGCACTGAGGTGCGGTAAGGTTGAAGAAGAACACGTCCGCCTGCTTTCTCCACGGACGAATAATACGCGCAAATGGTCCTATCTCGTTGAGCATCACGTCCGCGGGGAAAGCAGCCGTGCGACCATCGACATGCTCCGCCTTCACCACAATGTAGCGTGGAAGATCATCTTGTTTGCGCAGGACTCTTGCCGGAAATCTGATCGTCACACGCT
>CAKZYH010000127.1 GCA_937884725.1 uncultured Paracoccaceae bacterium | reverse complement strand
GGCCGACGGTCCAGAAGGGCGGCATGGCGACAAAGTCGCTCTGCATCCGCCGGCCTGCGCTTTCTTCTGGGAAGTCCAGGCTGCGCTTGAGGCGATGGCGCATGGCGAAGGGCAGCTCGGCGAGGATCGCTTCGGATTGCTCTTCGTCAAGGTCTTCGAGGATGTAGACCGCGTCATCTGAATCGAGGTCGGCGAGGCCCTCGGCGACGGCCTTGGGCTCGAGCTCTTCCAGGATTTGGGTGCGGACGGTTTCTTCGAGCTCTGTGAGTGCCGTGAAGTCGAAGGCTTCGCCGAGCAGGCGGATTGCCTCCACACGCTCGTCCGGGGTGAGGTGGCTGATGAGGTCGGCAAGGTCGGCTTCGTGCAGCGCCTCGACAAGCGCGGTGAGCCCCTCGCCATCGTTCTCGGCAATGAGGGCTTTGGCTTGGTCGCGGAGGGCTTCGTCGCGTGCGGGCGGGTCGGCTTGGATGGTGTTATCGACCATGGCAGCCGTCCCCCCGCAGGCGCATTGATGCGCGTCCGCCACGTTACCGATGGTTTGGGTGAGCAAACGGGAACGCGCAAGGGGCGCGTCCTGCGTCGTCCTCGACCTTTGCGGTCAGAGGCGTGTGGGCGCGGCGGGGATGAACCCCACCGCCACTGTGTTGGTCGTTACCAGACTTTGGTGTTCGACAGGTGCGGGATCAAAAGGCGCAGGGACAGCATGCTTGAGAACGGTGTCGTGTTGTCCGTGAGTAGCTTCGTTTTCGAGCGCTGGCTCTTTGTCAGGAGTGGTATGAACGGCATCACGGGACCGGGGCGAAGCTTCGTGGTTGATTTCTGCTTCTTGGTCAGCGAGTCGATTTTGGTGATGCGCTCGAACAGCGGGTAGGTACCGATGTCGCCGCCGGTGAAGAATGTCACGCCAGTGAGCGGCAAGGGCTTGCGTTTGTAACTGCGCCTGTAGACGGTTTCGACGACGTTGCCGGGCTTCTCCGGGCTATGCATGTCGAGCACTTGGTCGGCGACCGCGGCCCTCCCGAAGGGAGCGCGCACTACCACAAGGGTGCGACCCGCTTTCATTTCGCTGACATACGCAGGGATCGTGCGGTTCGTGACGCCATAGGAGCGCAGATCCGACTCCAAATCGCCCTCGTGCGGCGCGGGCACGACTTTATAGTCAAGGTTGCCGAAGCCTTGGGTTTTGAGGACTTCGACGGCGCTTTCTGCGTCCGCGAGGTCGGCGTAAAGCCGGGTGACCATCGTTGCCATGGCCTGTGCCTTTCACTCCCGCTCAGCTCCCGCTGGGGGTTCATGTTCGCGCCGCGCGGAGCCGACCGCCTCCGCCCTCTTATGTATGTGACACAATGGCACGGTGGCAACGGCTGACGATGACGCGGTGGCTATAAAGATCGCATTGAGAAAAATGAAAATCTAAATTGACACTTGAAGCCGTCAGAGTGCTGTGACAATCTGACCATGCGACACATTCTGGGGCCGTTCGGATGGGCGGTCTCGCGGCATCATCTTTCATGTTCCACCCCGTTGGGTCGCTGGGGGATCGGGGGGAACGGCAACGACTGTGGAGTTATGCCATGTCTGATGATCCCGATCGCGTCTGGCCGACTGGCTTGACGATTGCCGAGTCGGAAGACCTACACCGTCAGCTGATCGACGGCACGCGCGTCTTTGGTGCCATTTCCATCGTGGCGCACATTTTGACTGCCGCGTTCACGCCCTGGCTCGGCTAACGGCGAAGACGCGAAAGGACACAAGCCATGAATAACGCTCGTATCTGGTGCGTTGTGCGCCCCACCGTGGGTATGCCGCTCTTCCTTGCCGGTGTCGGCATCACCTCGCTGGTGGTCCACACGGCGGTGCTCACCAACGTCAATTGGTTCGGCCAATTCTTCAACGGCGAGACGATGACGTCCGCTGAAGCGATCCTGCCCAACGGCGAACCGATGAAGAGCCAGGCCGTGGTGCACTTCAACGGCGACGTCGTTGACGGCAAGCACACCGCCATCGTGGAGCTCGAGGACGGCCGCCTTGCCAAGGTGACGTTCGACAAAGCTGCGCCGGCAGCTGTGCCGGCCACGGAAATGGCCGCGGTCAAAACCGATTAGGAGGCAACGCCCAAAAAGGTTGTTTGCACGATCCCGCGCATTGCTGGGCGGCAGCGTGGCGCGGGTTTCAGCACGATAACGGCGAGGCGGGCTTTGGTCCGCCCCGCTGAATAACAACGGTGGCCAACTCTAGGACGATCGCCGGTGGCGACGGCGGGCAGCGGGAGGAGCTGTACCGATATGCCGAGTTTAAGACGCGCGACAATCCGTGGGATCGCTCAGCTGAGCCCGCGTTATTTGCCGTTTGCGGATGTAGCGTCAGAAACGTTGCCGCTGAAGAAGCTGCTGCGCCTGTCATTGCTCCAGGTGACGGTCGGCATGGCGCTGGTGTTGCTTGTGGGCACACTCAATCGCGTCATGATCGTGGAGCTCAGCGTTCCGGCGACCGTCGTGGGCGTGATGCTGGCTCTGCCGGTCATCTTTGCGCCGCTGCGGGTTTTGATCGGCCACGCGTCGGACACCTACATCTCGCCGCTCGGGTGGCGCCGCGTTCCGTTCATTTGGAAGGGGACGTTGGCTCAGTTCGGCGGTCTCGCGATCATGCCGTTTGCGCTGCTGGTGCTGGCTGGTAAGGGCGAATCGCACAACGCGCCGGCGCTTTTAGGGATTAGTGCATCGGCGCTGTCGTTCGTTCTGGTCGGCGCCGGGGTGCATATGGTCCAGACCGTGGGCCTTGCCCTTGCCACTGATCTTGCGCCGCAGAAGGACCAGCCCAAGGTGGTTGGCCTCATGTTCGTCGCCATGCTGGTGGGCATGATCATCTCGGCGCTGGTGTTTGGCGCGCTGTTGGTGGACTTCGTCGCCGGGCGGCTTATCCAAGTCATTCAAGGGGCGGCCGTTGTGACGGTTGTGCTCAACCTTGTGGCCATCTGGAAGATGGAGCCGCGGGTGCGAGGGCGCGACCGCGAGGATACGAATCAGCCGTCGTTCCAGCGGGCGATCGCGGCGTTCATGGACCAGCCCTTCTCGCGCCCACGCCTAGCGGTCATCGCCATTGGGACGCTGGGCTTTGGCATGGCCGACATTTTGCTCGAACCCTACGGCGGGCAAATCTTGGAACTGACTGTCGCGGAGACCACCCGGCTGACCGCCACCTTCGCTGTGGGCGGATTGCTGGGTCTGGCACTCGCCTCGCGTCTCACGCGCCATGTGGGCGAGCCGCTGTGGATGGCCGCACTCGGGCTCGTGATGGGGGTGCCGGCGTTTGCGCTGGTCGCGTTTGCGGCGACGGCGCAGTCCACCGAAATGTTTGCCGCTGGCACGCTCCTGATCGGGTTTGGGGCCGGGCTGTTTGGTCATGGTACGCTGTCGTCGGTCATCCGGCATGCGCGGCCGGGTGAGGTGGGTCTTGCCTGCGGTGCCTGGGGCGCTGTGCAATCGACTGCCGCGGGCGCCGCGCTGGCGCTGGGCAGCATCATGCGCGATGGGGTCAGTGCGATGCCGTGGGGCGCAGCGTTTAGTGGGGCAGCGCCCTATTTTGCGGTGTATGCGGTCGAGCTTGTTCTTCTGGTGGTCGCGCTGGCGGTGTTGCTGCCGCAGCTTGTGCGCATGGCTCGCCGCGGGGCTGACCCCGGCCGGTTGCGCCATTCCTGACGCCCCTGCGGGCGCGCCTTGCCGCGGATGGTCGAGCCGGTGATGCCGCAGCGCTTTGGAACTGCCGATCTTGGCGTCGCTGCTGAGGAAGATTGCCTGCGTGCGGGTGGCCCTGCGGTTCTGATGTGGACCGCGCGCGAGCCCGCCGTGGTGGTGCCGCGGACCCGCGAACGGGAGCCGGGGTTTGAGGCGCTCCGTGCCCGTGCCGCCGAGGGGGGCTGGCCGTTGCTGGTGCGCTCCAGTGGCGGTGGGGCGGTGCCGCAATGGCCTGGCACGCTGAACCTGGCGATGATTTCTCCGCTGCGGCAGGGCTCGACCATTGAGGACGGGTACCGCGCTTTGTGCGGCGCGATTGCTGACGCGCTGCGGGTGTTTGGTGTTCACGCTGAGCCCGGCGGGGTCGACTGGTCGTTCTGTGACGGTGTTTGGAACGTCACCGTTGCGGGAAAGAAGCTCGCTGGGACGGCGCAGCGGTGGCGTTCAGCGGGTGGCGGAAAGACGGTTGCGCTGTTGCATGCGGCAATCGTCGTGCAGATGCCGCCCGATACCGTGTGGCCGGTGCTGGACGTTGTGGAGCGCTCAGGCAGTGCGAAGCTCGGGGTGCGCAAGCACGTCCATACTAGCCTTGCTGAGCTTATCGACTTGGGCGCCTTGATGCCGAAAATCCACGCGGAGCTGGAACGGTCTGCTCGGGCTCAGTTGGCGCGCTTGATGGGGCCGGCTTGAGGGCGGCAACGCGGCCTGGCGTTCGCGGATCAACGTGCAGCTGATGAGGTGCAGGACGTGGCGAGAGCTGACGCAGGCGCGCCTGGCGGTGCACCGAACCGGGTGCGCCAGACGTTGGTGCCGCGAGCGCGTTCA
>CAKZYH010000126.1 GCA_937884725.1 uncultured Paracoccaceae bacterium | reverse complement strand
ACGCGGACAGATTCCGATGGCCTGTACAAATTCGAAGGTCTAAGTGCCGGCGAATACATTGTTGAGTTCGCCAATGATCCCGACTCTGGCAAGGTATTCGTCGCGCCGAACGCCGGTAATGATAGCACAAAAGACTCCGATGTCATCAAAGTTACTGAAGAAGGTGTTGGGCAGACGGCGCAGATTGCCGTGCGCGAGGGGCAAACCATCGAGAATGTGGATGCAGGGGTTGCCGATCCGCCCGTGAGGCAGCCGTGTAGCGATCCTTCCGCCGTGCTCATTGACTTCGAAGGCTTGGTCGCCGGCGCAAAAGGTCTCTTTAGCATCGCCGGCGTCACGATCACCGCTCAGCGGGCGCAGGATGACGATGGGATCTTCGACGACGCGATGCTGTTCGACAGCATCGTTCCTACCGGCGGCGACACGGACCTACAGACCGCCACGCAAGGTAATGTTTTGATTATTTCGGAAGACGGTAACAGCGAGGAGCCTAACGACAACGATCTGGGCGGCGTCATCATCTTCGAGTTCGATAATCCCTCACTCATCTTCGATATTTTGATCATCGATTCCAGCGGCGGAGTGATCGACACCTTCGGCGAAGACGGGCTTCGGATTGCGTCCTTCGTATTGCCGGCGGTACCCGAGGGAGAACAGACCCAAGTGGTGATGGACGTCGCCGGGGTCACGCGCCTGGAGGTGAACCTTTTCGGCGACGGCGCTGTGGATGACCTTTGTTACATTCCAGGTTTGTCCGAGCCGCAGTCGACGCCAGCGATAGACGCCTTCAACTTCGCTTAACTCACGCCATTTTTTTTGGGGCGTGGCTTAGGACCCGCTGATGTCGGTCCAAGTCGCCGGTCGCTTTTCGCAGCAAGGCAGTTGCCCTTCCTTTCCCGACCCGGAGCGCCAGCAGCGTGGCTGCGGACTTTCCCTGCGGCCAACCGCTCGGTTTCAGCAGTACCGTGCTCCCCTATGTGCGCGGTGGATAATCTCCTCCTCCTGTAGCTGCGCAGCCTGTCACGGCGTCCCCCGCTCCCGCCAGCGCGGCTCCAGCTACGTCCAGCGCTGCCGATAGATGAAGCGCCGACCGAACGTGGGGGGATCGATCAGCCTCAGACCGCCAAAGGCTGGTCTTGTTGCGGGCCGGATCGCAACCGGCGCCGCCGGTCATCGTGCGGGGCGCTCCTCACCAACAGCACGCATAACTGCGTTCAGCACCGGCGAGCGAACAACCTCGTCCACCGTGAGAGGAAGCGTGTGGCGCCAGTTCGGATGCTCCCGGTCGGTGCCCGGGAGGTTGACCAGCCGCCGCCCGCCGACCACGTCTTCAAGGCGCACGGCCGTCAGCCGCGATGCCGTCCGTGCGACCATTCGATGGATCTCAACCACAATCGTCTCGTTGAGTGGCCCCATCGCCCGAAACGGCGACAGCCCTGTCATCGCCAAAAGTGCGTGCTTGAAGGCAAGGCGCAGCCACTTCTCGTGACGTGCTGTTCGAGCATCGACCCGGCCGAGCCGCTGGCGTAGGTCAACCTCATCGCTGCGCCACGCCGCCGCCAACGGCGCAAGGTCGTGCGTTGAAAATGAGGCGAGGGCATCACGTGGGTAGCGCTCTGGCGCACGCAGCCTCAAACCATCGCGCTCGAACGCAACGATCCGGCTTGAAAAGATGCGGCGCAGAGCCATCCGCTCGCGAAATCCAGCCTGGACAACGCCAATGTCTTCACCGACCACAAGCGTCTCGTGCGCCTGGCTTGCCTCCACCAACGCTTCCGTCAAACCGGTTTGACGAACATAAGCCCCCTGCGCAGCGCTCTTGCCGGCGGGGATTAGAAACAGCCGTTCCAGCCCCATTGCATGGTCCAGACGCACCGCCCCCGCATGCTTCATGGCTGCGCTTAGGATATCCTTGAAGGGGACGTAGTTGCGGGTCGACAACGCACGGGGGGACAATGGCGCAAGGTTCCAGCACTGTCCGTCCGCAGAATACATGTCAGGCGGAGCGCCCACACTGACGGCGCCCATGGCAAGCTCCGGATCGGCCCAGGTGGCTGCGCCATCAGGCGCGGTTCCTATCGCGATATCAAGATAAAGCCCCACGCGCATTCCCGCGGCCAGTGCGAGCGCCTGCGTCTCGGCCAGTTGCGCCTCGGCGACATGTTGCAGCCAGGCGTGAAAGGCGATCTCGCCGGCGTGCGTGGCCGCGAACGCGCGCACATCGGGCGAGGCGAAGTCCTGGTAGGCGGCCGGCCAGCTCGTCCACCCGGCCCCATAGCCCCGTTGCACCATGTGATGGGAGAGCGCCTCAAACAGTGCGAACGCATGAAGCGCCGCACCGCCGTCCGTGGCATGGCGCAGTGCCTCACGCTGCTCAGTCTCAGAAATACGAGGATCGCCATTTTGCCATGCGGCGTGGATCGCCCGCAAAACGGTGAGCTTGGCGCGAGCCACTGCCGTGTAGTCGACAATCGCCTCGGCCCCGGGGATTGTGACCGCCTCCGTCATGTGAGGACGAAAGCCAGGCACTTTGTCCACCGCAACGATGAGCGGATTGAGAAATCGCCTGTCGGACGGTGAAAAGGGCGATGCGCGCTCAGGGGCGGCCGTAAACAGCGCATGCAACGGATTGAGGCCGATGAAGTCGACCCCCCAGCCGGCAAACGGGCCGATCAAGGCTTGAAGATCGCCTAAGTCTCCGATGCCAAAGTTACGCGCCGAACGCAGTTGGTAGAGCTGAAGCGCAATCCCATGAATCCGCGTTTCATCGAGCCATTTGGGCACAAAGGCCGGGCAAGTTGTTTCCGCAGGCGCTGCGGGTGCTGGGCCAAGCGCCTCGGCAAGTGTCCGCTTTGTGTCGTCGCAAACCGGGTCGGCCTTCTTCCCGGGCAGTTCAAGAAAAAGGCCCGCGGCGATCGCGCGTCTGTCGACGTTGTCGAGGGCGGGCGTCGTTTGCGCTTTCTGATCGCGGTCGAGCATCACCTAGGCACCAGTATTTCGTGACAGGCATGCGTGCTAACCTCATCCTGCTTGAGGTTTATCGCGATCATGACGCGCCTACCGTCGCCATCGGCCCCCTTCTGCCCGCTCAGCTCACTCCACCCATTCCTCTTACCAAATGTGAAAGGCAGATGAATCTCCTTCACCACAGGTCAGTGAGCCGATTCCCTCTGTTAGGATGCGACTATTGCACCGTTGGTACTGAGTGCCAACCGATCTGTCAGATCGAAACACTTTCGCGGCTTAAGTGACGCTGGAATCTTTTGTCGCAGACGCCTTAAGCGATGACTGCAAACGAAGGCAAGTGAGGGAGTGCTAGTCTATTTTCGTCCAAACATTACTCGACACCACAGAGTGGCGCGGCTCGACGTGCCGATAAACACACTCCATACGCTCAGGTGAGATCAGCGTACACGTATCAAAGCCATTGTCATCGACCATGTAAACTTGGGCGCCGTCAACACTCACAACGCCGGAGTAAAACTCGTCCAGCTCCACTTCCATGTTCTCAGCGGAACCGTTGACAACTTCTGCACCACCAAACCGGCGCCCGTCCTGCCAATCGATCCGCACTTCCATCTCGAATTCATCTGTAAAATACCGGTCGGCACCCTGCCGGTCACCGTCCGGCGCGTGTCCGACAACACTCAGCTCCACCTTCCAAAGCCCCCGCATGTCGGGCGGATCGGTCTCGGCCGACGCCACAGCGCACGACAGCAAAAGGCACGACAGTGCAGTTCCGATTGTTTTCATCGCGCTAACCTCCAGCTTTGGATAACGCAGAAAGTGACCGCCTCGGCGCGGCGGATCAAGCACGATGACCGCCCTTGCTCAAACGCGAACAAGCGCCCCGCGAAAAC
>CAKZYH010000125.1 GCA_937884725.1 uncultured Paracoccaceae bacterium | reverse complement strand
GCTTAGAAGCCCTCGCCAGCTAGTTCGACCGCGACACACGCGACCGCCTCCTCGCCGTCGCGCTCCTCCCGGCCCCGTGGATCCTACGCGCCCAGCGCGTCCGCCGCTGGTGGCAAGATCAGGTGCTAAGCGCGTTCAAAACCGCAAACGTCGACGTCTTCCTCGTCCCCGCAACACCCTTCACCGCCCCCAAGATCGGCCAAGACACGCTCACCATCGCCGGCCGCGAGGTCCCCCTGCGCCCCAGCCTCGGCCTCCTCGCGCAGCCCTTCTCGTGCATCGGCCTCCCGGTCGTCACGGTCCCGGTTTTCGCGCCAGGAACCCTCCCGATCGGCATGCAGCTCATCGCCCCGCCCTGGAAAGAAAGCATCGCCCTTCGCGCGGCCGCCCAGCTCGAGGCCGCCGGCTTTACCACCCACCCGCCAACAGCCTAAGCGGCCGTCAGAGACGCCAAATAGGCCCGCCAACCGCCGAACCGCGTCACGTCGGCGGCGCCGGCCAGCCCCTCCGCTTCACACAAAAAGCCCTTCGCACCGCGCCCATCATCAAGCGCAATCGTCCCAATGGACAGCGGCGAAGGCACACCGGCCATGAACGAGCCCACCGCAGCCGACGGCAGAGCCCACACCTCCACCTTGATGGCCGCACCACCTGCTCCAACCCGCGTCAGCCCGGGCCGTTTGGGCGGTCCGCCCTCCAGCGCGTGCAGCGCATAAATCGGCGCCGTCTCACACGAGCGCAGATACCGCCCACCACGCGAGGTCAGCTCATGGTTGAGCGGCAGGCCCGACATGTGCGCCCCCACCACAACGATCTCAAACTCGCCCGCCACCGGGTCGCTCACAGGCGCTGACACTAATGCCCCAGGCACGGCAGCCGCATGAATCCGCTCCCCCAGCGCCGCCGCCAGATGATCTTCCCCCCCACGCGCAATCACCGTCACGCTCCCCGGAACGCCCCGCGACACCGGCCCCGTCGGCACAGTGACAGCGCAAAAACCCATGAGGTTCACAAAGTTCGTATAGGTCCCAACCCGGCTGTTCGCCCCAATCGGATCGGCCGCCACCTCCTCCACCGACGGCAAAAACGGTACCGAGGGCACCACAAGCCCCGCCAACCCAGCCATCGCCTCATCAATGCTCCGCGCCAACTCCGCGAGCCGGTACCGCCCCACAAACGCATCGGTGGCCGACTGGCCCACCGCCTTGCTGATCACCTGCCGGATGACGTCCAGCAACGCGTCAGGCTGATCGCGCATCAGGTGCGCCACCACAGAGTGCCGCTCCGCGACCCAAGGCCCGTGATAAAGCAGCTCCGCCACCGCATAAAACGGGGCGAAATCCAGCGGCACCGCCTCGATCCCAATCCCAGGTAAAAGCTCCAGCGCGGCATCAAACGCCGCCTCAGTTGCCGGATCGAAAAAGATGCGGCTCGCCTTATCCGGCACCCCAAGGCGCACCTCATCGGGCGCAAACGGCGGCCGCACGAGAAACTCGGCCGAGAACGCATCGCCCGGATCATGCCCCGCAGCAGCGCTCAGCACCGCATACCCATCACCCACGGTGTTTGCGAAAACCGACACCGTATCGAGCGTCTTGCACGCCGGCACCACACCGCGCCGCGACAGCAGCCCCAGCGAGGGCTTAATCCCAACAATCCCGTTCATCGCGGCCGGCACTCGGCCCGACCCCGCGGTGTCGGTCCCCAGCGCAAACGGCACGATCCCGTGCGCCACCGCCACCGCCGATCCGGCGCTCGACCCACCCGGCACCAGCGCCGGATCAAGCGCATTCTTCGGCACGCCGTAGGGCGAGCGCACCCCCACCAACCCCGTCGCAAATTGGTCAAGATTGGTCTTGCCCACCGGCACCGCGCCCGCCGCCCGCAAGCGCGCCACCACGGTCGCATCCTCGTCCGGCGTGTAGGCGTAGGCCGGACACCCCGCCGTCGTCGGCATCCCGGCAACGTCAATGTTGTCCTTCACCGCAAACGTGAGTCCCGCCAGCGGCCCATCGCCACCGACCTCGTCGGCGTCAGCCAGATGCAGAAAGATCGCCGGATCATCCACCTCCCGCAGCCGCTCCAACGCAGCGCCCACAGGCGAAACGTCCGACGCAGCGTGGAGGGTTTTGGTGAGTGCAGTTGTCGTCATCGTCGTCTCTTAAAACCCGGGCTCACCCTGCAGCAGCGTTGGCGCTCAACGGTTCGGCAGGGATCATGCGCGGCTGCGGCACCGCCTCGATCAAGCTTTTGGTATACTCGTGCGACGGCCGGTCCATCACGTCAGCGGTCGCGCCCTCTTCAACAATCTCGCCGCCGCGCATCACAATCACCCGGTCCGTCAAAAGCCGCACCACGCCAAGGTCGTGCGACACGAACAGATAGCTCATCCCAAGCTTGGCCTGCAGATCGACCAGCAAATTCAACACAAGCGCCTGTATCGACACATCGAGCGCCGCCGTCGGCTCGTCCAAGATCAGAAGCTGCGGCTCGAGCACAATCGCCCGCGCAATCCCCACCCGCGCCTTCTGCCCACCCGACAGCTGATGCGGAAAGCGGCTGAGCAGATGCTCCGGCAGCCCCACCAGCGCCGCCGTCTCCGCCACCTTCGCCGCCCGCTCAGCCCTCGACAGCGTGGACAGTCGGATCAACGGGTCTTCAATTGAGCGCGCTGAGGTATGCCGCGGATTGAGGCTATCGGTGGCATCCTGAAACACCATCTGGATCCCGCCCCGCCGCTTATCGCGGGTAAAACGCGAGGCCGGGATCGTGGCCAAATCATCCCCCCGAAAAAGGATCTCCCCGCTAGTTGGATCCAACAACCGGACCACCATCGACGACGTCGTCGATTTCCCACACCCCGACTCGCCGACCAGCCCAACGCTCTCACCCTCGCCAATGCTAAACGAGACGCCCTTCACCGCCTCAACAGCATTCGCACCGGCCCCAAACGTCTTGCGCAGCCGGCGCACCTGCAAAATCGGAGCCCCCACGGGCCGCTTGTCCGGCAACGGCGTCCGCGCCTCCTCCGGCAAGAGATCGCGAACGCCAGCCCCCTTGCGCGGCGTCGCCGCCACCAGCTTTTGCGTGTAGGGGTGGTGCGGGCGCACCAGCATCATTTCCGACGCCCCCTCCTCCACAATCACCCCGTTCTGCATCACCACAACGCGGTCCGCATACGCGCTCGCGAGCCCCAAATCGTGGGTGATCAGGATCGCCGACAGCCCCCGCTCCTTGATGAGGTCGGCCACCAAATCCATCACGGTCTTTTGCGTGGTGACGTCGAGCCCCGTCGTCGGCTCATCAGCAACCAGAAGCCGCGGCTCACACGCGAGCGCCATCGCAATCACAATGCGCTGGCACATCCCCCCCGACAGCTCGAACGGATAGGCACTGTAGCGCTGCTCGGCATCGCGAATGCGCACCGCCTCCATCGCCTCAATCGCTTTGGCCTTCGCGGTCTGCCGCGTCGCAATCCGGTGCTGAACAAGAACATTGGCAATCTGATCGCCCACCTTGCGGATCGGGTTCAGCGCCGACCGCGGGTTCTGGAAAATCATCGAGATTTCCCGCCCGCGAATGTCGCGCATCGCCCGCTCGGTCGCCTTGCGAAGATCGATCCCGCTGTACGTGACGTCCCCGGCCTTAATCCGCCCCCCACGGTCCAAAATGCGCATCAACGCATAGGACGTGACGGACTTGCCCGACCCAGACTCCCCCACCACCGCCAGCGTCTCGCCCCGCTCCAGCTCCAGCGAGACACCGCGCACGGCATTCACCTCGCCCTTGCGGGTCTGAAACGCCACCGCGAGGTTTTTGATGGAAACGAGCGACATCAGGTGCGCATCCTGGGATCGACCATATCGCGCAGCCCATCGCCAAGCAGGTTGAACGTAAACACCGCCAGCATCAGCGCGAGCCCGGGAAACAGCGCCAGCCACCACTCGCCCGACACAATATACTGCGCCCCCTCGGCGACCATGATCCCCCACTCAGGCGTCGGCGGGCGCACCCCAAGCCCGATGAACGACAGCCCCGCCGCGTTCAAAATCGCCCACCCCATGTTGAGCGACACCTGCACCATCAGCGGCGGCAACGCGTTTGGAAAGATGTGCAGCGCCAGCACGCGCCAGTCCGTATTGCCCGACAGCTTTGCCGCCTGCGCAAACCCGGCATCGCGCCGAATATTCACCTCCGCCCGCACCACCCGCGCATAAAACGGAACGTTGATGATCGCCGTCGCGTAGATGATGTTCTCGATGGTGTTCCCCATCGCCGCCACGATGCCCATCGCAAGCACAAACAGCGGAAACGCCATGATGGTGTCGAGCGCACGGCTCACCACCTTATCGGCAATCCCGCCATAGTATCCCGCGAGCGCCCCCAGCACCGAGCCGATCACAAACGACAGCGCCACCGCCGCAACCGAAATGATGAGATCAAGCCGCGTCGCCACCAGAACGCGCGAAAACACATCCCGGCCCAAATTGTCGGTCCCGAACCAGTGCGCGGCGGACGGCGGCTGAAGCGCGTTCGCTGCGTTGCTCGCCAGCGGATCGTAAGGCGCAATCGCCGGCCCAAACACGCCGACAAACAAGATCAGCCCCAACAGCCCAAACGCCACCATCGTGACCGGATTGGACCGCAGCACATAGCCAATGTGCGAAAGCGCACCGCGCTGGCGAGGTGGGGTCAGCGCCGCATCGCTCATGCCGCGTCAAACCCAATGCGCGGATCAATCAGCGTGTAGAGGATGTCGATGGCCAAATTCAGCGCCACAAACAGGATCGCCATCACAAACACGAAGCCCTGCACGGCCGCGTAGTCGCTCGCCACCAGCGCATCGACCGCGAAGGATCCAATCCCCGGCCAAGCAAACACCTTCTCGACCAACACGTTGGCGCCCAGCGTGAACGAAAACACCATGCCCAGCGTCGTCACCACCGGCAGCATCGCGTTGTGAAACGCATAGCCATAAAGGATCGTGCGCCCGT
Organism: uncultured Paracoccaceae bacterium; assembly: GCA_937884725.1. GTDB lineage: Bacteria > Pseudomonadota > Alphaproteobacteria > Rhizobiales > Amorphaceae > Acuticoccus. Next base: position 3,371 of record CAKZYH010000125.1, on the reverse strand, counting down.
TGAGCCCTGCGGCCCGCGCCGTGCGGATATAGTCCGATGACAGCGACTGAAGCATCGCCGCCCGCGTCATCCGCGCAATGGGCGCCAGCGTGAAGAGCGCCAACGTCACGGCCGGCAACACCAGCTGCTTCGCCGCCCCCCAAAACGTCTCCCAGTCCCCGGCAAGCACGCTGTCGATCAGGAAAAAGCCGGTGACCCGCGGCGGTTCAAGAAAGATGAAGTCAAGCCGCCCCAGCGGCGGCGGCGCCCACCCCAGCACGTAATAAAACACGTAAATCAGCACGAGCCCGGTAAAGAACGTCGGCAACGACACCCCCGCCGTCACCAAGACCCGGCACGCATGATCAGCCAACGAGTTCGGCCGCGTCGCCGCCAAAATCCCAAGCGGGATCGCTACGGCGCACGAGATAATCAGCGCCACCAGCGTCAGCTCCAGCGAGGCCGGCAACCGCCGCCCCAGCTCTTCCGCCACCGGCAACCCCGTCATCAGCGAGGTCCCAAGGTCCCCCCGCAACAAGTCGCCCACATAGTAGAAGAATTGCTCGGGCATGGATTTATCCAGCCCGAGCGCCTCGCGCACTTCTTGTATGGACTCTTCGTCCGCAATCGTCCCCGCAAAGTAAACCGCGGGATCGCCAGGCAGTGCCCGGGTCAGAATAAAGGTCACGATGATCACACCGATCACCACAGGGATCGCCTGCAACAGCCGCGATCCAATGACCTTCAAGCGCCCGGGCGCAGCCATGACCTAGCTCTTGGCCAGCTTGCGGCCATCAAGCTGCCGGTGGAACCAGTATTCAAACCCGGTCGCACCATTCATCGCCACGTTCAGCGTCGGCTGGAACAGCGGAATCCGCGGCAGATCCTCAAACGCAATCTCAAACATGCGCTTCACCTTCGGCGCATAGTCGGGATGGTCCACCGGGATGTACAAAGTCTCGTCCACCAAGGTCTCCACCTCGTCATTGCGATAGTTCGAGGAGTTGAACAGGTGCCCGTCCTTGTAAGCCCAGAAGAAGTAGTAGCAGGGATAGTTCAGCCAGCCGCCAAAGCCCTCAAGGTGCAGCGGCAACCGCTTCTCCACCAGCGAAGCCGTGCGCCACTGCGCCGACGGAATCTTATCGAGCGTGGAGTTGATCCCAATCTTGCCCAGCGCCTCAATGATCAACAGCGCCGTCGGCTCCATCCAATCCAGCTGCCCGAGGCTAATGGAAAACGGCACATCAAACCCGTCCGCAAACCCCGACTTCGCCAAATGCTCCTTCGCCTTGTCGAGGTCGGTGGAGTACGGCGACGGCTGCGGCCACGCCGTCCCCTCAACGCCCGACCCGCCAAACATCCTCACCCCGCGCCCATAGGCGGCCGTCTGGAAAATCTCCTCATAGGGGATCGCGTAGGCCAGCGCCTTGCGCACATCCGGATCTTTGAACGGCTCAAAGTCGTGGTTCACACCCACCACATAAATCGCGTTCTCGATCGGCGTGGAGTACACATCCACGCCCTCCATTTCCGCGAGCTCCGCCGCATCCTTGTAGGGAATGTTGAACGACATCTGCACGTCGCCGCGCTCGATCAGCGCCCGCCGGGTCGACTGGCTCGGCACCTCACGGATGATCAGCCGCTTGACCGCCGGCAGCTCACCACCACCCCAATCATCGTTGCGCTCATAAACGAGCTGCTGACCCGCGTCCCAGCGCACCACCTTAAACGCGCCCGACCCGATGGTGTTCTGGTGAACATACTCCATCGCCCAAGGATCATCCTCGGTGGCATTCGCCTTCGCGACAGTCGAGTTCAGAATGTATGGCACCGGCACAGCAAGGTCCGGCAGCGCCAGCTTCGTCGGCTCAGCCAGCGTGATGACGAATGTCTCATCGTCAACCGCCTCAAACTGGTCGGTGCTGGTAAACCCGCCAGCGCGCATCTGCACCGTCGGGAAGCCGCCCGCGGACACCGCCCGGTCGAACGACCACTTCACGTCCTGCGCCGTCACCGGCGTCCCATCCTGGAACTTCCGGCTCGTGTCGATGGCAAAGGTCATCACCAAGCCGTCGTCGCTGATCTCCCAGCTCTTCGCGATGTCCGGCTGGATCACTGAATAGTCGTAAGACAAGCTGCCGTCGGGCATCGTCTTGGTGCCAAACGCCACCAGCCGGTCATAGCAATTCACCGCGATCTGATAGCTCGGCCGGTTCGTCCCCGTCCGGTGAATGTCGAGGCTGTTGATGGTCTGACCCATGGTCGCGACCATCACGTCATCGGTCGCCGCATGGGCCGGCAGATGCTTCAAAAACGGCACCATGCCCGCCGACAGGACGCCGACTGTGCCTGTGCCTTTCAAGAAAGTGCGGCGGGACAACCCAGCCTTTGTCGTCTGATCCATGGTGCTCTCCCGGTGGGGGGCGGCAAAATTCACCGCATTGTTCACCAAGCATACAAAGCACCACGTGTGACGGTCTTGTGCTATTTTCGACGTAACGTGGTTCGAAAAACGAACAGGTCGGCCCCATGCGCAACCTCACCATCTACCGCTACGTCGACCACGTCGCCCGCGCCGGCTCCATCCGCAAAGCCGCCGAGGGGCTCAACATCACCCCCTCCGCCCTCAACCGCCGCATCCAGTCCTTCGAGGACGAGGTCGGCTTCCCCATCTTCGAGAGGATCCCCAAGGGCGTCCGGCTCAACGCGGCGGGCGAACTCATCATCGGCCATGTGCGCAACCAACTCGCCGACATGGAGCGCGTGCGCTCGCGCATTGCCGACCTTGAAGGCAACCGCCGCGGCCACATTCCCATCGCCTGCAGCCAAGCCCTCCTGCCCTACTTCCTGCCCGACCAAATCTCGCAATACCGCAGCGCCCACCCGGCCGTGACCTTCTCGGTCCTCCCGCGCGACCGTGAGGCCGCCGAGCGCGCGCTGATGGACTACAACGTCGATCTCGCCCTGGTCTTCGAACCCGTCCTAATGGCCGAGCTCCGCCCCCTCGCCCTGGTGCGCCAGCGCGTCCACGCGGTCATGGCGGCCAACCACCCGCTGGCGTGCGAAAAGGTTGTGCGCCTCCGCGATTGCCTCCAACACCCGCTGTGCCTGCCCACCGCACCCTACGGCGTGCGCAACCTCTTGCGCCAAGCCACAGCCCGCCGCGCAGAACCGCTCCGCCCGGTGGTGGAATCGGACTCCTTCGAGTTCCTGCGCCACGCCATCGGCGACGGCGAAAGCATCAGCTTCCAAATCGAAATTGGCCTGCGCGCCACCCCCGGTGGCGCCATCGTCCACCGCCCGGTCGACGAGCGGGACCTCCCCAGCGGCGTCCTGGTGCTGGGCCAACTGCGCAACCGCGTCCTCCCCGTCGCCTCCGCCCGCTTCGCCGA
>CAKZYH010000124.1 GCA_937884725.1 uncultured Paracoccaceae bacterium | reverse complement strand
GCGCCGAAGCCCAGAAAGCCTAGGGCCGATATGGCGAGGATGGCCCGTGAGATGTGGGCGGTCATGAGGACTGCGAGGGCGGGCAGGAGCGGTGGCAGAAGGTGATGCCGCGCGATGGCGAGCGGGCCGACGCCGGATAGCCGGGCAAGCGCGACAGGTTCGCCGGCTGCGGTGGAGAGGGTGAGGCCGCGCACAAGGCGCGCATACCGCATCCAGCCGACGACGGCGAGGGCGAAGACGATCTCCACCCCGCCGCCGCCCAAGATGCCGGCGACTGCGAGCGCGGCGACGGTCTCGGGGAAGGCGAAGAATGTGTCGGTTACGCGCATCATGACGGCGTCGGCGAGCCTGCCGCCTGCGCCGGCGATCAGGCCGATGACGGTGCCGATCACGGCCGAGACCGCGACCACCACGAGCGCAAGACCCACGGACAGTCGTGTGGCGGCGATGATGCGTGAGAGCACATCACGGCCGAGGTGGTCGGTACCCATGGGGTGGGCAAGGCTTGGCGCGGCGAGCCGGTCTGACGGGTTGGGGATGATGGGGTTGTGGGGCACGATAAAGGGGCCGATGACGGCGAGGATGAGGAACAGCAGCGCGCCGGCAATGGCCATGGCGCGGAGTGGGTCGCGGCGCGCTGCGCGGATGGCGGCGCTCATGCTGCGCCGGCCCGGGTTCTTGGATCCAACCAGAACGTGAGCAGATCGACGACGAGGTTGATCGCGACGAAAAGGACCGCGAACAGGATGACGATGGCCTGGATGACGGGGTAGTCGCGCGCGTCGACGGCCTCGACGAAGAGGAGGCCAAGGCCGTTCCAGCCGAAGACGTATTCGACGGCGACGGCACCCTCGAGAAGGAATGCGATTTCGAGGGCAAACACGGTGACCACAGGGACGAGCGCGCTGCGCATGGCGTGGCGGCCGACGATCCGGGTTTCGGAGAGCCCGCGGCCGCGGGCTGCGCTGATGTGGGACGCGGCCATGGTTTCGATGGTGGCGGAGCGCAGGAGGCGCGCGGTTGTTACGGCGACGCCGGTGCCGAGCGTGAGAGCGGGGAGGACGAGGTGGTCGAGATCGCCGCGTCCGAAGGCTGGCAGGACGCCGAGCCAGACGGAGAAGAACAGGATGAAGAGGATGCCGAGCCAGTAGTTCGGCATCGCTGAGCCGAGCGTTGCGAGCGAAACGCACAGGCTGTCGAACCAGGTGCCGTGGAAGAGGCCTGCCATCAGGCCGAGGGGGATGGAGAGGAGCGCGGCGACGCCAATGGAGGCGAGTGCGAGTTCCAAGGTGCGTTGGAAGCGCTCGGCGAGGAGGTCGATGACGGGGCGGCCATCGACGAGTGAGTTGCCAAGGTCGAGGCGCACGACGTCCGCGAGCCAGGTGCCAAAGCGGATGAGGAGTGGTTGATCGAGACCCGCTTCGGCGCGGATGGCGTCGATGGTGGATTGGTCGAGCGACACGCTGAGACCGAATCGAGCTTTGGCGATGGCGAGCAGGGCATCGCCGGGCGCGAGGTCTATGAGCAGGAAGGTGAGGAAGCTTGCGCCGAGGATCACGATGACGGCGCCGATGGCGCGGTTGAGGAGGAAGCTGATCATGGTGTGAGTGCTGCCGCGGGCTCGGGGGATCGCCCCGCGGCGGCGGCAAAGACTGCGCGGCGGCGACGGTCAGACTGCACCAATGCTTGGCCGGCTTGCGATGTAGGGGCGGCGAGGAAGTCGCTCGCCAGCGTGTCCTCGACGATTCGGCCTTCCTCCACGACCACGACGCGGTTTGCGATCTGACGGACGATTTTGAGGTCGTGGCTGACCATCATGACCGTGGGGCGGACGTCATGGATGATCTCGGCGAGGAGATGGGCGACGTCGTGGGCGATGATGGCGTCGAGCGCGGAGAGGGGCTCGTCCAGGAAGAGAAGCTGCGGCCGTGGGGCGAGCGCGCGGGCGATGGCGGCGCGCTGGGCCTGGCCGACGGAGACGGCGTAGGGACGGCGCTCGAGGACGGCGCTTGGTAGGCCCATCTGCGCGGCGGTTGTTTCGGCGAGTTGGCGCCGGGCGGCCGCCGTCATGCCGCGGGCGGCGAGTGGCTCTTCGATGATGTGGCGCAGCGGGCGGTGGGGGTTGAGCGCGGCGACCGGGTTTTGGAAGACGGCCTCAGCGTGCTGCCGCAGGGTGCGGTGAACACGGTCGAGCGGGCGGGTGACCGGCGTGCCGCGGAAGGTGAGCGCGCCCTCAGTGAACGGGACAAGGCCGAGGATCGCCTTCAGGAGCGTTGATTTTCCGCCCCCAGATGGGCCGACGATGGCGATGACATCGCCCGGTGCGATGGAGAGGTTGGCATTGGCCAGAATTCTTCGCTGTTGCCCGCCTGGGGTGACGTCCACCGAGAGGTTGTCGAGTTGGAGTTCGGGCGGCTGATCGGGTGTGTGACTTGCCGATGGGCGTGTCATCTTGTCGGCCATGCTCACCAGGCTCCGCTGGCGACGAGGCGGCGCGCGTAGGCGCTTTCGGGCTGGGCGATCAGGTGGTGTGTGGGGGCGCTTTCGACGACCGCGCCGTCCTTGAGGACGAGGATGCGGTCTGCGGCGAGCGCTGCCAGCGACAGGTCGTGGGTGATCAGGATAGTTGCGGTGCTGGCGGTAGAGGATAGCCTTGCGACGTCGGCGATGAGCTGATCGGCGACGGGTGCGTCGAGCGCTGCTGTGGGTTCATCGAGCACCAGAATTGGGGGTGCGGGGGCTGTCGCAAGGGCGAATAGGACGCGCTGGAGCATGCCGCGACTGAACGCATCGGGGCGGCTGCTGGCGACAGCCTTGGCGTTGTGCACGCCGAACGCTTCGATCCGGCGGTATGTGGCGGCGAGCGCGTGGTCCGGGGTCGTGCCGGCGGCGGCAGC
>CAKZYH010000123.1 GCA_937884725.1 uncultured Paracoccaceae bacterium | reverse complement strand
GGGCTGGCAAATCAACGCTGCTGAAAGTCATGCTTGGGTTGAAAGAGCCATCGGCAGGCAGCGTTTCTTATGACGGACAAGATCTCGCTAACCTCGATGCGAACGCCCTGAGGCGCCAGTTCGGCGTCGTCTTGCAGGACGGCGCGCTACTTCCGGGTTCCATTCTGGACAACCTTCTGGCGAGCGCGAGGGTGAGCGTCGTCGACGCGTGGCACGCCCTTCACCTTGCCGGCCTCGACGATGACGTCCGCGCCATGCCGATGGGGATCCACACCTACATCGCCGGCGGATCCACGATATCCGGTGGCCAGCGCCAGCGCCTGATGCTGGCTCGCTCTCTGGTGCGCAAGCCAAAGGTGCTGTTCCTCGATGAAGCCACCAGTGCGCTTGACGAAACAACACAAAGATCTGTGGCTGCGAACATTGAGGCGCTCAACATTACGCGGATCGTTGTTGCTCATCGTCTTTCAACAATACGCCGCGCTGACCAGATCTTGATGATGGACGGTGGGCAAGTCATCGAACGCGGCACCTATGACGAACTGCTTCAAGACGGTGGCCGCTTCGCTGAGTTCGCGAGCCGGCAGCTCGTCTAAGTTACGCTCTCACCCCGTCCGTGTTTGGTCCCGTGGGCTGCATCAAGGCTTGTCGGTGCACTCGTTGGCTTGCTCAGGTCGCGGTCGGTTGCGTGCGCGTGGACTTTATCGTCAACCGCGCCGACCTTATCCGTCCTCAAGAAACCGGATGCTCCTGGCAAACGCCGAACGCTAGCCGACGTGCACGTATCGCTTTAGCGTGACCAATTAGTCAGTTACGGCCTCAGGCACTTGCGATACCGTAGAGTGGTAGCCGCGCACCTGGCGCCCTGCATCTGCGCCACGCGGTTTAGGTACTCTTGATGACGAAACCCACAGTGATAGAGCCAAATCGCCAGTCTCCTGACAATGTGGGCGAGCGGACCATTGCTGGGCGACAGACTGACGAGGAGCTGATCGGTCTCGCGGGGGCCATCGATGCCCGAAACGCGCCCCGCACGCTTGGCGAGTTGTTGACAGCGCGTGCCGGCGCCACGCCAACTCGCATCGCCTATTCCTTCCTCACATATCGTTCCGACAACGAGCCGGAGGTTGAGAGCCTTTCCTACGCTGACCTCGCCCTGAGAGCGAAGGCCATAGCGGCGCGTCTTCAAGTCAGTTGCGGGGCCGGCGCGCGTGTGTTGATCGTGTGCCCACCCGGTCTTGATTACATCGCCGCGTTCTTCGGATGCCAACTGGCAGGCATGGTGGCGGTCCCTGCCTACCCGCCTAGGAACGCGAAACACATGGGGCGGCTCGACGCGATCGGCGCCGACTCCGAGCCGAGCGCAGTTCTGACGACCACCGAGTTCGTCGTGAAGATAGAGCGCTGGTCGGGCCTTGCCGACGCGCGCGCGCCGTTGCACTGCGTCGATGCGATCGAAGCGGCAGACACGAGCGGCTTCGAGCACGTGACGGTGCCAGCGGAAACGCCCGCCTTCTTGCAATACACCTCGGGCACGACAGGCAAGCCCAAAGGGGTCATTGTCACCCACGCCAACGTCATGGCCAATCTTGCCGCGATGCAGGCCACATGGCGGCGCGGTCCGGATGACTGCGGCGTTCTTTGGCTGCCGCCGTTTCACGATATGGGCCTCATGGGCGGTCTGCTGCTGCCGCTCTACTGCGGCTTCCCGGCAGCACTCATGGCGCCGACAGCCTTCGTTCAGCGGCCGCTGCGTTGGTTGAAGGCGTTTTCAGACTTGGGGGGGACGTTCACTCTGGCCCCTAACTTTGCCTACGACCTGTGCGTGGCGAGTTTGGCGCAAGTTGCTGAGCCACCATCGTTTGACCTTCGCGCATGGTCGCTCGCTGTGAATGGGTCGGAAGTTGTCCGCGCCGACACCCTGAAGCGATTTGTCGAGTGTTTCGCGCCCTACGGCTTCCGCGCTGAGGCGTTCGAGCCCGCCTACGGTATGGCGGAGATCGCGCTGCTCGCCACCGGTCACCCCGGCAAGATCGTGGCCGGCAAGCGTGAACGCCCCCGGTGGACCGAAGTGACAGGAGACAAGACGCCGGGCGATGGCCGGGAACAGACGCGACGCACGACGGTGGGGTGTGGCGCGGTGTTGGTCGGTCACACCATCCGCATCGTCGATCCCGAGACCCGCTGCAGCCTCCCAGAGGGCGCTACAGGTGAGGTTTGGCTGAAGGGGCCGTCGGTGGCCGCGGGCTATTGGCACAACGCGGACGCTACCGCAGCGACGTTCCAAGCGGTGATCGCCGATGACGAGGACGCTGGCCGCTTTTTGCGCACCGGTGACCTGGGGCGGTTGGTGGACGGCGAACTGCACGTGATGGGGCGCATCAAGGACCTCATCATCGTGCGCGGCAGGAACCACCACGCGGTGGATATCGAGGCGAGCGCCGCGCAGGCCCATGATGGGCTGAAGCGCGACCGCGCCGCTGCGTTTTCGGTCGATGCCACCGACACTGGCGAGGAGAGCCTTGTTGTTGTGCAGGAGCTCGACCGCCTCGGCCTGCGCAAGCTGGACCACAACGAACTCTGCCAGAGAATTCGCAGCATCATTGTTGATGAGCATGAGGTCGAACCGCTCGCTGTGATCCTGATCCGTCCGGCGAGCCTGCCGCGCACGACCTCCGGGAAAATCGCGCGCCTCGCCGCCCGCGAGCAATTCCTCAGCGGTTCTTTGGACGAGGTCGCCCGTTGGCAAAAGCCAGCCGGTGATGAAGCGATTGTGCCGCTGCCACCACCACCTGGATGGGCGACAGGTGATACGCGCGAACTCACCGCCTGGCTGCAGGCCGTCATCGGTGCCGAAATTGGTATGTCGCCGGCCGCGATCCCGCTCGATCGGGGGATCTTCGAACTGGGGATCGACTCGCTGTCGATCGCGCGCGTTGCCAACACGGTGGGACAAGCGCTCGGCATACCGATCCAAACCAGCACACTGTTTGAGAACCCGACCGTCGATGCTTTCGCCCGGTGGCTGCTGCAGCCAAGCGGTGAAACGCCTCGGATTACCCACCGGCACCCGCCCGCGCCGGATGCTGCCATTGCCATCGTGGGTCAAGCCTGTCGCTTTCCCGGCGCGGACGACACCGCCGCGTTTTGGCAGCTTCTGTCAGAGGGGCGGGATGCCATCACCGATGGCGTGGGCAGTCGGTCGGACGCTGCACGTGGCCAGTCCGGGGGCTTTGTGGAGGGCATCGATCGGTTTGATGCCGCCTTCTTCAGGATCGCCCCGTCCGAAGCCAAATGGATCGATCCGCAGCACCGACTTCTGATGGAAGTCACGTGGTCGGCGCTTGAGAGTGCGGGGATAGCTCCGGATGCGCTGAAAGGGACGCGCAGTGCCCTTTACGTCGGCATCTCCACCCAAGACCATGCCGCAATGGTCTACGGCCTGGATGCTGAGGATGGCGATCCGGCAGGCCACCGCGGCACGGGCGTTGCGACCAGCATGGCCGCCGGGCGGATCGCGTATTTTTTGGGCCTGGAGGGACCTGCTGTCGCTGTCGATACAGCATGTTCGTCGTCACTGGTCGCGCTGCATCAGGCTTGTCAGGCGCTGCGGGCGGGTGAAACCGATCTGGCGCTGGCGGCGGGTGTCAACGCGATGCTGTCGCCCGTCCTGACGAGTGTCTTCGCCAACGCCGGGATGCTCTCGCCAGGTGGGCGGTGCCGTACGTTTGATGCGGACGCTGATGGCTATGTCCGCGGCGAAGGGTGCGGCGCTGTCGTACTCAAGCGGGTCGCTGATGCGGAAGCCGATGGCGATCCCATCCTCGCCGTGATCCGCGCCAGCGCGGTCAACCAGGACGGTGCGAGCGCCGGACTGACGGTGCCGAACGGCAAGGCGCAACAGCGGCTGATCGCAGAGACGCTTAACCGGGCGGGCCTCGCGCCGGCCGATGTCGACTATCTAGAAGCGCACGGGACCGGCACGTTGCTCGGGGACCCCATCGAGGTGGGTGCCGCGGCCGCCGCCTACGGGCACGGCCGCGATCCAGACCGGCCGCTTCTGATCGGTTCGGTGAAAACAAACACCGGACACCTAGAAGCCGCAGCCGGTGTTGCCGGTCTGGTCAAGGCGGTTCAGTCGCTGACCCACAGCACCGTTCCGCCGCATCTCAACGTCACCACGCTCAACCCAAACATCGATTGGTCAAGCATTCCGGTGCGCGTTGCGCGCGAGTCCACTCCCTTGCCGGACAAGGCCCAAACAGGTCGGCCGGCCCGGATCGCGGTCTCCTCGTTTGGCCTTTCCGGCACCAACGCCCATGCGATCCTGGAAGCCTACAGCACTCCGGAGGCTGAGAGCGCATCGAACTCCGCCAACGCCGAGCAAGATGTTCACATCTTACCACTGTCCGGCAAAACACCCGGCGCGCTGAAAGACCTTGCTGGCGCGTACATCGCGTGGATTGAACGCGAGGCGGGGGACTCAAGCGGCCTCGGCGGTGCCGACGCCCCAGGAACCCTAAGCGCGGTGGTACCTCAGCTCAGTATACGTCTTGCCGATGCAGCGTACACCGCCGGGGTGGCGCGCAGCCACTTTCGGCACCGAGCAGCGATCGCCTTTGCGGATCCCTCAGAGCTTACCGAAGGGCTCGCCGCGGTGCGTGCGGCAAGCGATGAAGCCCTTCGCGCTGGGACAGTCAGAGGCGTTGCGAGCGGGCAAGGGGCCGAGCCCGCTGTGCCTCCGAAAATGGCCTTTTTGTTCACCGGCCAGGGCAGCCAGTGGCAGGGGATGGGGCGCGGCCTCTATGATCGGGCGCCCGCTGCCCGCGCTGTGCTTGACCGCTGCGATGCTCTGATCCGCCATCGCCGGGGTACCTCTTTGCTCGACGTGATGTTTGGCACCGCCGGCGGTCTCGACGACACCTTCTGGACGCAGCCTGCACTTTATGCGCTTCAGGCCGCGTTGGTCGCGCATTGGGAAAGCCTTGGGGTCAAGCCCGACCTGGTGCTGGGCCACTCGGTGGGGGAAATCGCCGCCGCTCATGCCGCCGGCATGGTGGGGCTCGAGGACGGGCTGCGCTTTGCCGAGCATCGTGGCGCACTGATGGCGGCACTACCAACGCAGACCGACGCGAACGGTGAGAACGACGCCGGCGCGATGGCGGCCGTTTTCGCCCCGAAGGACCAGGTTGCGGCGACGCTTAGCGGATTCGATCCATCGATGACGGCGAGCATCTCGCTTGCCGCCGACAATGGCACGCATCAGGTGGTGTCTGGCCCGTCCCACCAAGTGGCGGCGCTTTGCGAAGCGCTACGCGCAGAGGACGTGCGCGCTGAACCGCTTCACACAAGCCACGCCTTCCACTCGGCGCTTATGGATCCGGCGCTTGATGCGCTGCAGGCCGCTGCCGATGCGCTGGTCCCGGGGCGCGGAACTGCGACTTTCATTTCCAACTTGACCGGTCACGCATTGGGAGCGGGGGATGCGCTCGATGGCACCTACTGGCGCCAACACGCCCGTCAGCCAGTGCAATTTGCCGCTGGCGTCCGTGCGCTCGCAGAGCACGGCGCGACGGTTCTGATTGAGCTTGGCCCCCACGCCGTCCTGACGCGGCTCGCCGAGGACACGTGGCCAGCCCAGGCCGGCGGCCAGACAGCGCCGACCGCCATCGCGTCGCTGAACAGAGGTGAAGACGACGCAGCCGCCCTCGCGACAGCAACCGCTGCCGCGTACTGCGCCGGCGCTGACCTCAACTTCCGCGGGATGTTCAAAGGGCAAGCCCGACGCCGTATTGCCCTTCCGACTTATCCGTTCCAGCGCCAGCGCTATGCCATTGATTCGCAGCCGCCAAAGCGCACCCCTCCCGAGAACGCCTTGCAGACCCTTCTTGCGGCAGACGATGCGCATGCCATCGCGGCCCTCGGGCTCAGCGAAAGCGGCGCTACCGTCAGCCAAGTGCTTGATGCGCTTCGGCAAAAGCTGATCCACCAGGAAGCCGCGCACCCTGAGATCGTTGAGGACAGTGCGAGGCACGGCTTCGAATGTGTCAAGATTGAAACGGCGCTCGCGACCTATCGAGAGATCGCGGTGGCGAGCGCGGTTGGGATCGGCGGGGACCAGGACGCACGCTTCGTCGCCCATTTGGAGTTGGTGCCCGATGCAGCCGGCCCGCTGGTGCTGGAGCATAGGGTCGACGCCGAACAGGCGGGACGCGATTGGAGCGCGCTGCCAGACGCTGCGGATCGTGCCATCGACGCTCTCGGCTGGACGGTCGCCGGCGTGAGGCAAATCCTCGCCGACCTTGAAACCCTCTCCACGGTGGCCATTGCCCAGACCTTTATCGGTTTCGGCGTCTTCACCGACACGACGGCCTGGAGTGCCGCCGATATAGTCGCGCGCTGCGGCATTGACACGAAGTATGAGGGCCTCGTCTCTCAATGGCTTGGCGTGCTCGCCGCTGACGATCTCCTCACGGCAGAGGGTGATTGTTTCTCAGCGCCAGTGCCGCTGTCCGCTGCCTCCGGTTTCGATCGCGCGAGCGTGCGCAGCCTCAACGAACGCGTCGATGCCGCGATGGCCGAGTGGCCCGAGATGGCCACCTCCATAGCCCTCACGCGAGACCTGCACGCAGCTCACCCAAGTCTGCTTTCAGGCGAGACGGATGCGCTCAGCATCTTGTTTCCTGGCGGTGCCACCGACCGTGCGATCGATTTCTACGAAAACACCCCGATCCTTCGCTATCAGAACGCAATCACGGCCTCGGTCATCGCCACCTTCCTGGAGCGAAGGCTGAAGGCCGGTTCGTCTCAGAACGGCACTCAGCGCGGGCCGCGGGTGCTTGAGGTTGGCGCGGGTGTTGGTGCCACGACGGCGAGTGTGTTGCCGGTGTTGCCGGACGGTGTGGACTACGTGTTCACGGACGTGTCGTCGT
>CAKZYH010000122.1 GCA_937884725.1 uncultured Paracoccaceae bacterium | reverse complement strand
GCGCACCAACAGCCAAATCATGGCGCCGATGAAGGCGAAGGTGATGAGGTTGGCGACAGTGTCGGTAATGTCACCGATCAGCATGGGCACCTTCCTCCTGCGCTGTGCGGTGCTTCTCTTCCCGCAGGCCCCGAACGAGGCAGACGCACAGGAGCACGCTGACGAAAACGAACGGCAGCGCGCCGATGGCGATCAGCTGCTTCACCGCATCGATGGAGCCGGACAGGACCATCGCCGCCCCCACGAGGCCCAGCAAGAGGCCCCACATGAGGCGGAGGCGCGGCTTGGGGTTGGGGTCACCGCCGATGGAAAAGGTTGCCAGGACGAACGCTGCGCTGACCACGCTTGTGACGATGAAGAGGAACGCGGCGAGGACAGTCGCTGCCGTGGTGAGGAACGTGAAGGGCAGGCGCTCCAGGAGGCCGAAGGTGACGCGCTCCACGTTGGTGGCGGTCAGCGCCAGAAGGTCGCCGTTGCCTCGCATGGCATCGAACAGGCCGATCCCACCGAAGGCGCCGAACCAGATGACGGAAAACAAGGTCGGGCCGATCAACACGCCGAGCACAAACTCGCGGATCGTCCGCCCGCGCGAGATGCGCGCCACGAATACCCCCACGAACGGGCCCCAGGCGATCCACCACACCATGTAGGTGAGCGTCCAATCCTTGAACCACCGTCCGACATCATCATCGAAGAAGGTGAGCGTTTGGAAGCCGCGCGGGATTGCGGCCGTGACGTAGTCGCCGAAGCTGGAGAGCACTGAGTTGAGCAAGAACTGGGTGGGACCAAGCACCACGACGAACACCACCAGTGCGATGGCGATGGCCATGGCGATGTTGGAGAGCCGGGACATACCATCGCCAAGGTCGACCAAAAGCGGCGGCACGTAGGCGGCGACGGTGACGGCAAAGACCGCCGCGATCAGCCAGGGGGCGGCTTTGGCCCCGCCCATCATGACGTCGACGCCGTCGGCGACCTGAAAGACGCCCATGGCGATGGAGCCGCCAACACCGATCGCGATGGCGACGATGGCGAGAAGGTCGCACAGCCAGCCGACCACCTTTGACCAGGTTTCGCCGGGGAAGAGCGAGAGCAGCGGGCCACTCACCAGCATCGGCGCGCCGCGGCGGAACGTGAAGTAGGCGATGGTGAGCGCCGTTGCGCCGTAGATGGCCCAGGCGTGAATGCCCCAGTGGAAGTTGGTGGCGAGGAGTGCTTGGCTAGCGGCAATCGGCTCGGGCAAAAACTCTTTGCCGAAGGCGAAGTGCGTGAGTGGCTCCGCGACGGCCCAGAACAGGAGCCCGACGCCCATTCCCGCTGCGAAGAGCATGGCGATCCACGACGGGGTTGAGAACTCGGGCCTGTCGTCATCAGCGCCCAGCCGGATGTTGCCGTAGGGGGAGAGGGCGAGCGCTAGGCACAGGATGAGCATGCCCGACGCGGTCAGCATGACAAACCAGCCGCGGCTTTCGAAGTATGCGTTCACCGCCTGCGCCGCGAGCCGGACGATGCTTTCCGGATCCACCACACCCCAAATGCCGATGGCCGAGATAAGCGCCAGGGAGACGATGAGGAGCATGCGCGACGCGTTCATGCCCTTCACCTTACACTATTCGCGCGCTCACGCCCGAGCGGGACCATTCACTGCGACTGCGCGAGTTGGGCTTCGAAAAACGCCATGTTGGTCACGAGCCCGGGCAGCAGCCATTGGAATAGCGCGACCGTGTCTCGGATCTGGTCTGTTGCGCCGTCTGCGGCGGCGGCTGCCGTGAGATCGTGCGTGTTGAGCTGACCGGGGTTTGGGAGCGCGCATGCGAGGCGGACCGCGTCGGCATGGACCGCATCGACCGCTGCATCGTACGCGCGCGTCGGGACGTGCGGGGCGAGATCGGCGAAGGCGACCGACAAGTAGGTCGGCCATCGGGCGAGCGCGCGGTAGTCGGTGTTGACGAACGGTAGGCCGAGCGTTGCCTCGATGTGGTCGTAGAGGCTGCCGAGTTCGGCGTTGCCGTGATGGCGTTCGATGAGGAGAAGGGCGCTGCTGGGTTTGAGGTTGCGGGGGGTGGCCGGCGGGGGTGCTTCGGTGTCGGTGGAGAGCGGGTGGCCTTCCAGGACCAACCGCGCCAGCGTTGCGATCAGGACGTAAGGCATGTTGCCGTGGGAGAAGATGTCGATGACGGCTGAGATGTCGCTGAGTTCGCTGTCGTCGTAGCCCATCGCGCGCAGTCTTGGGCCTATCGGGTTTGGCTTGAGCGATGCCGCCGCGGTCTGTGCTGCGCGGCCAAGCTCTTCGCAGGCGGTGATGAAGGGGGCGCTGGCGCAGAGTGGGCGCACCCCGGCCCAGAGCGCTTCGTAGAACTGCGGGTAGTGGGCGAACGCCATGGTGACGACGCCCATCCAGGGGACGTGGAGGACGGCTTTGGTGTCCTCGTAAAGCGCTTTGCGGCGGCCCTCGGCGAGCCGTTCGGGCAGCGGAACGATGGGCGGGATGGGATCCGGCTTGCGCCGCGGCAGAGGTTTAGGCCACGCCCTCATAACTGGCGTGCTCTGCGTTGATCAAAAATCGCTCTGCG
>CAKZYH010000121.1 GCA_937884725.1 uncultured Paracoccaceae bacterium | reverse complement strand
GGCGCGACGCTGACGCTGCCTGGGATTGCGGGCATCGTGCTCACCATGGGCATGGCGGTGGACGCTAACGTTCTGATTTATGAGCGAATACGGGAAGAGGGCAAAGCTGGGCGAACGCCAATCTTGGCCATCGATACGGGCTTTAGCCGCGCGTTCGCGACGATCTTGGACGCCAACATCACGACGCTGATCGCGGCGGTGATCCTGTTCCAACTGGGCTCAGGCCCCGTGCGCGGCTTCTCGGTTACGCTGGCGGTGGGGATCGTGACGACCGTGTTCACCGCCTTCTTGTTCACCCGTCTGTTGGTCGCGCTATGGGTGCGCCGCCGTCGGCCAGACGCAATCCCGGTGTAGCCCCATGAAGCTCCTCTCGCTGCCCCAGGACACCAAGATCCCGTTCATGCGTTGGCGCAAAACGGCGGCCATTTTGTCCGCTGCGCTGTGTGTGTTGTCGTTGGCGCTGTTTGGCGTCGTGAAGATGAACTTCGGCATCGACTTTGAGGGCGGCACCGTTGTGGAGCTGCGCTTTCAAGGACCGGCCGATGTGGGGGAGATCCGCCGCGATGTCGGCGCCCTCAACCTTGGCGATGTGCAGATCGTGGAGTTTGGCGCACCCACCGACGTGCTGATCCGGGTGGAAAAGCAGCCCGGCGGGGAGGCGGCGCAGCAGCGCGCCATCATTCTCCTGCGCGACCTTTATGAGGCGGACGCTGAGTTTCGGCGCGTTGAGGTGGTGGGGCCACGCGTGTCGGGTGAGCTGGCGCAGGCGGGCCTGATCGCCGTGGTCGGCGCCCTGCTGGCGATCATGGTCTACATCTGGCTGCGGTTTGAGTGGCACTTTGCCATCGGCGCGCTCCTGACAACACTACACGATGTGATCCTGACCATAGGTATATTTTCTCTAACGCAGATTGAATTCAATCTATCGAGTATCGCGGCGGTGCTCACGATCGTGGGCTATTCGCTCAACGATACGGTGGTTGTGTACGACAGGGTTCGAGAAAATCTCCGACGATACAAAAAGCTGCCGATGCCAGAGCTTCTCAACATGTCGATCAACCAGATGTTGGCGCGCACGTTGATGACCTCGATCACGACGCTGCTGGCGCTGGGCGCGTTGTTCATCTTTGGTGGTGAGGTCATTCAGTCGTTCACGTTCGCGATGATCTTCGGCGTGGTGGTTGGGACGTACTCGTCCATCTTCATCGCGGCACCGCTGTTGATCACGCTCAACTTGCGGCCTGACCGCAAGTCCGGCGACGAAGAGGAAGAGCCGACCACCGACGGTGACGCCGCCCCTGCGAGCGCCTGACTAGACCGCGATCCGATCAGGTTGGAACAACCTGATCGGATGAAAACGCGGTCGCTCTTTTGTCTGGCGCATCATCTTTTCGATCTGACTGAGTCAGTCTGATCGGATGATGCGCTAGGGCGCTTCGCGCGCGGGCCAGGTGGCGAGGCTGGCGTGGAACCAGTTCACAAAGTCGACCATCGTGAAGACGGGGCGCTGGATGGCGCGGCGGATCGCTGGTGCGTATGGCGTCATGTTGGTGCACTCCAGCACCAACGCGCCAATCTCTGGATGCGCCTCGCATAGGGCAACCGCGGCCGACACGTTGTCCTCGAGCGCTGCCGAGACGTTGAGGTCAAGCTCATCGCCTAAGATCGCGCGGGTGAACTCTTGGCCGCCTTCGGTGCTGCCGATGGGCGTGTCTGCGGCGACACCGGCGGCGGAGAGGTGCTCTGGCGTGAGCGTTGAGCCCGAGATTGTCAGGATCCCGACGCGTTGGCCCGGCGGCAACAGGCGCTCCACAAGCGGTGCCTGCATCAGCGAGGAGGCCGCTACGGGCCGTCCGATCGCGGCCGACAGCGGTGCTTGGAAGAGCGAGAGGAAACCGCAGTTGGTCGTGATGCCCTCGCAGCCGTGGCGCACAAGATCGCGGGCGGCATCGATGAAGGGTTGCAGGAGGTCCGGGGCGCCTTCGCGGACGACCTTTTGCGGCGAGGCGCCTTCCACCAGGCGATACTGCACCGGAAAGGCGAACGTTGCCGCGTGGCCCATGTCGCCAGGGATGCGGGGAAAGCGCGCGTCGAGCATCAAGATGCCGAGGGTGGCGCCGTAGATTGGCCGGCCGCCGCGCACGGGATTGGGGCTGTTAAAAGGCTCACTCATTGCGCTAGCACCAAAGCGAATATTCGTGCGGGCGGGAAGGCCGACTATGCAACACAACGCGATGACGGGCGCTGAGGCGATGGTGCGCATGCTTCAGGCCTATGGTGTGAAGCACATTTTTGGCCTGTGCGGTGACACGACTCTGCCGCTTTACGATGCGTTCGCCCGGCTCGACCACGACATCGAACATCTTCTGACCCGCGATGAGCGTCACGCGGCGTACATGGCCGACGGCTACGCCCGGGTGACGGGGCGGCCGGGGATCTGTGAGGGGCCGTCCGGCGGTGGCGCGACGTACATTTTGCCGGGCGTTGTGGAGGCGAGCGAGAGTTCTATTCCGATCCTCGCCATCACGACCGATGTGGCGACTACCTCGCGGGGCAAGTACCCGCTCACGGAGCTCGATCAGGTCGCGCTGTTTCGCCCGCTGACGAAATGGAACGCGTCGCTCGACCAGCCGGATCGGTTGCCGGCGATGGTGCGCACTGCGTTTCGGGCGATGACAACGGGGCGGCCGGGGGCGGTGCATCTGGCGCTGCCGTTCGATACCCAAAAGGCGCCGGTGGATGGCGATGAGATTTGGGCCGACGCCGCGCATCAGACGTTTCCGGCGGCGCGGGCGGCGCCTGATCCTGCTGCCATTGAGGACATGGCGGGCCGGCTTGCTGGGGCGCGTTCTGCGGTGATCCTCTGCGGTGGCGGTCCTGTGATCGCCGGCGCGTTTGATGCGCTGGAGCGGGTTGCGTCGGCCATCGAGGCGCCGGTGGCGACGACGGTGTCGGGCCAGGGCGCGATCGCTGAAACCCATCCGTTATCGCTGGGGGTTGTGGGGTCGAACGGCGCGTCGCCTCACACCCGCGCGGTCGTTGATCAGGCTGATGTGGTGCTGTTTGTGGGTTGTCGGGCGGGTTCGGTGACGACGGAGCGTTGGCGTTCCCCGCCGCGCACCGCCACGATTTTGCACATTGATAGCGATCCGATGGTGGTGGGCGCCAACTATGAGCCCACCGTTGGGATTGTCGCGGACGCTCGGTTGGCGCTGGAGGCCTTAGCCGATGCGCTCGAGGCCCGCACGCCGGGGGCGCAGGGCGGCGCAGCGAAGGCGGCGGCGGCTTGGGCTGCGAAGACGGCAGAGTTTGAGGCGCTGGCGGCATCGACCGAGACGCCCATTAAGCCTGAGCGGGTGATCAAGGAGCTGATGGGCGTTCTTGATGATGACGCCATCATTGTCGCCGATCCTGGGACGCCGTGCCCGTATGTTTCGGCGCACTACCGGTTTGGCAAACCTGGGCGTCACTTCATCACCAACCGTGCGCATGGCGCGTTGGGTTACGCGCTTGCGGCTGCGATGGGCGCGCACGTGGGCCGGCCAGACGTGAAGACTGTGGCGCTGATGGGGGACGGCTCGTTCAACTTTGCCTGCGGCGAGTTTGAGACCGTCATGCGGGCCAAGATGCCGATCACCTTTGTGGTGTTTTCCAACGCGGTGTTCGGTTGGATTAAGGCCGGGCAGGATTCAGGTTTTGGCAAGCGCTACTACAACGTCGACTTTGGCCGGACTGATCATGCTGCCGTGGCGGCCGCGTTTGGGCTGAAGACGTGGACTGTGGCGGACCCGGACGATGTGGGCCGCGCTCTGAAGGCAGCCGTCGCGCATGACGGGCCGACGCTGGTCGACATCGTCTCGCAGCCGCTGCACGAGGCTGCGGCGCCCGTTTCTGAATGGATCGCGTGAGCGCGCTGGACGAGCGGATCACCGGGCTTGCCGCCTGGCAGCTGCGCTTGCCGGTGGTGTCGCGGCGCGATCATGGCATCGGCACGGTCGCGGGCGGCGTTGATGTGGTGGTGTTGCGCCTCACCGCTGAAGGCGGGGCGGTGGGATACGGTGAGGCCTCGCCCTGGATCGTCTTTACCGGCTCTGTGGAGGCGGCCTTTGCGGCGCTGACGGGGCCGCTGCGGGCGGTGACGGTGGGCCGGCCGGTGGCTGAGATCGCCGGCATCATGGCTGATGCCGAGCGGGCCGTGGCGTTTGTCACCGACGCCAAGGCGGCGCTGGAGACGGCGCTTCTTGACCTTGCGGGCCGGATGACGGGGCTTCCGGTCTATGCGCTTTTGGGGGGACGGTGCAGAGAGCGGATCCCCTTGTCGGTGTCGCTCGCCGATCCCGACTGGGAGGCGGATTTGCGCCTGGTGGAGCGGCTTGTGGCCGATGGGATCACCATGGTGAAGCTGAAGGCTGGCACCCACGGGCACCGGTTCGATCTCCAGCGGTTGGAGGATTTGGCCACCAAGTTTCCGGCGCTGAAGGTGCGGGTTGATTACAACCAGGGCCTGTCGCCGGATGATGCTCTGCCGCG
>CAKZYH010000120.1 GCA_937884725.1 uncultured Paracoccaceae bacterium | reverse complement strand
CCAAACGCCCCCGCCTCTGCCGCCCCCCCTTCGGAGCGGAAGAGCGTGGCCAGCAACACCGCATTCACCGGCGCAAACACCAGCGAGGCAACGGATGCAGGAATCGCGGTGCGCACCAGTGAAGCCGCCTCGCTTTTCGCACCCGCTGTCCAAAGGTCCTGTGCTGCGAGGACCAAGCCGCGCGCAAGCGGGAGCGCAACTGCGGCCGCCCGCACAGCCATCCCGGTCGCAGCGGCCCAAAGGGCAAGCACTGCATCACCGTGGAGCGCGGCCATCGCCACGAGTGTGACATGGATTGCCGTGCCGCATATGCCCGCTGCGGCAAGCACTGCAAACCGGCGCATGCCCTGCAAAACGCCTGTGGCAATGGCAAACACTGCCGCAGCAGGGACAAACAGCGCGCCCGCAGCCAGCGGTTCAACCATGGCTGCACTGTTGAAGATTAACGCGGCCAGGTCGGTGTGCACGAAGGCGATGATTACGCCCAAAATACCGCTTGCCGTCAGGCACAGGATTAATGCCACCAGCGCGGTGCGGTATTGCTGCCTGCAACCCGCATCCCGTCCTTTTGCGACGTTGTGGATGGTGCTGACCGCGAACCCCAAGTCCACCACCAAGGTAGCGGTCATGAAGACGCCAACGGCTGCGGCGAAGCGGCCAAACTCGTCCACCCCCAGCAAACGGGCCGCCACAAAGGCGGCGATGAAGGGCGCGCTGCGGTTGGCCAAAAATGACAGGGTGTGAAACGCAAACGGCAACGTGCGGCTAAGGTGTTGCCTGTATGGGGCAGTCGCCTTGAGGCCAGTCTCGCTCATGGGGCGGAGGGGGCAAGCTTTTTGCGGGCGACGCGTCTGCGTTCAAAATCGCCGGTGGCCAATGCGGCGCGGTGGGCATCCTGGTCCGCCTCACTTTCGAAGCGCCGGCCAATCACCTTGGCCGGCACCCCACCCACGATGGCGAAATCGGGGACGTCTTTGTTGACGAGCGAGCCGGCGGCCACGATCGCCCCCATTCCGATGCGTGTGCCGGATAGAATGATCGCTCGCGCGCCGATCCAGACATCGTCATCCACCACAGTGGGCCGAAGGGGCGGCCTGCCGCTGAATATGACCGGTGTCCCCACGGTGCGGAAATTGTGGTCATCGCCGGTGAACAGGACGCCGGGGCCGATCAAGACATAATCACCCAGCTGCACCTTCGGGCCAATTCGGGCATTGAAGCCGATAAAGCAGTCGCGCCCCGTGATGAGGTCGCGCGAGATCGTCCCTGGAAGACCGATCAGCGTCGTGGGATGAACGGCTGATAACCGCAAACCGCGCCGAACGAGAAAACGATACAGGGTGTGCATGGCCGCCTCTTGAGATCGCGCTTGTTAAGCGGAAACGGGCGGCCGCGTCCAACCAAATGGCCACGAGGCCAGAAGCAATTTGGTCTCGAGCAGCGCCCCTTCTGGTGCCGCGGAGAGGTCTTGGTGCATTGATCGATCCGGCTAAATCTGCAACTGCACTCCGTGTCTGACGTTTTAACTGTACAGGCCCGATGGGTGTCCGCCGCGCTCGCCCTCGCTTTTGTTACGCTTACGTTGTGAAAGAGGATGTCCATTGATTGCTCTCGTACGTATTCCGCGGCGAACGCGCACTGATTTGATTGCCATTTCCATTGTTCTGACGGCCGCATCATGGCTAATTGCAGCCCTTGGGCTCTTTGGGAGTCTTCGTGAATCATTGACTATTTTGTATCTATGGCAAACTTTATTCTTATCCACTTTGATTTTTGTCAGATCTGAAGGAAACCCGTATCAAATATTTCGTCCAACGACGCTTATGATCATTTATATTGGAATAAATGCCGGCGTTGGCGCTTATATATTTAATGTGGGGGCGCTTATTGGCCCACCGACGCTGTTCGTGCCGCGGTATAACGCTTGGTCGAATCTTTTCGATGTGTACGTCGTTGTCAGTGCGTCGATGACTCTGGCATTTATTTTTCAAAGCGTCGTTGACGCTTCAATACAGTCCAGGCCAGGATCTTCTAGAGTTTCATATAAAATACAAAGCCTTATTTTTATATACCTACTCTCTATATTTAGCATGCTTATTGTTGTATCTATGGTAGATGAAAATATTGTAGTGATTGTGGCGCGTAGTGTGATCGTTATCGCGATATTTTACGTAGCGTTCTCGCAAAATTCAAAATTTAGATGGCTGATTGTTTTGGCGTGTGTTTCTTCGCTCGCAGTTGTTAGCGCAGATAGTAAGCGAGAAGCAATATTTGTTCTTCTTCCGGCTGTTTTTATGGAAATGAGCCGGTACCGGCAAATAGATATGTCGCTTCGGTTAGTTATGGTCGGATTTGTGATGATAACTGTATGCACAGCATTAATTGTTGCAATGAGTATTTTGCGTGGATACGCGGGTCTAGAAGCGAGAGGCTTGATCAATGCGCTTGAATTAGTTCCAACTTATCTAATGTCTGACATTGCCCTCGCAATGCTGGGAAATAATTTTGAGATTTCCTACATGTTTTTCGTTTTGCATGACTCTATCAGCGTTGCACTAAATGATCATCGTAATGTACTTATGTATGGTGAAAGTTACTTGAAGACGTTTTTTGTGGGTGTTCCCGAGGAGCTGCTTGGATTTAAACCTAGGTCCATCGTTGAAGGTTATACGGCCCACCTGGCTCCGGCGTTTCGCGCAGTGGGTGGTTCATTTCCCCCCACAATTATTGGCGAAGCATTCTGGAATTTTGGCTGGTTTGCATTCCTCGCCTTAATCTTCATATTCTTTGTCCTGGATGGCATCTACAAACGCATTTGCCTCGCAGTTCCACGGTCATCGCTGGCCATGATTTGCTTGATGCTGTTCACCTATCACATGTTGCCATCGCTATTTCGTGGCCCAGGTTTTGACCTTGTTTGGGCTTATATTATCGTGGCCGCGGCGGCGTGCGCTGCGCTTTTATTACCCGTAGAATTTGTCCTCAACATTCTAACCCAGAAGTCGGGGCGGCCGGTTACACGGTCGGTCCTCCCACGCCGACGCATCATACAATCGCATCGAAGTTAAGTTCGGCCTGGTTTGGCTATGGCCCAGGTTGGTCATCGCGCGCTGGGCATGGCCACCAAATCCATTTCGATCAGGCGATAGCCCAACCACCACAGTACGCCGCGCATCAGTCGATGAAACGACGCACACCCGCTGCCAGCGTAGTGGATGTGGTGTGACCCCCAATCCTCATCCACTTGAAGCTGGAGTTTGCCGATATCGGCATATGTATCAGGCACGTCGCCAGGCGGTACCGCACACCCGCCCACGCTGCGTGAAATCCCAGAAAGCCAGCCGTGCCGGTAACGAGCGTCGTCATCGGGTAGAGTGCCTCATGTAACAGCTTATGGGGCGCTGGCAGAATTGCGTTAGGCGAAGCCCTACCACCCCGTAAGCTGGGCCAACGGGGTGCCTCGCCCTGTCCGAGACGGTAAAGCCAGCTTGCCGCACTGAAACAACGTCCGTGATGCTAGGGATTGAGCCTTATCCGGATGGCAGGTCGGCACAACGGTGCGTTATGGTGTGTACCAGCTCAGCGTGCCGGTCTCCAAGTCCGTTGTGGCCGCAGCGGCGGACACGGTGCGGGTGTGGGCTGTCCCGTCGTCG
>CAKZYH010000119.1 GCA_937884725.1 uncultured Paracoccaceae bacterium | reverse complement strand
GTGCCGACCACCATGGTTGTGACCGGCATGGTCGCGAGCGGGGTTGTGCCGTTGAGGAGGTAGACGCCGACGAGGCCGCCGATGGAGATGGTGATCGACGTGCCCGCGCCACCCAGCGCCTGGGCGACGGCGAGGACGATACTGTTGTTGCGGGAAAGGCGGTCGTCGATGATGGCCATTTGGTCAGCCTAGCATCGCTGTTTGGCTGGCAACAGCGTGGGGTGGCGTCTATCAGCGCTGCGCTCGTCTGGAATTAACCGAAATGATTGAAGCGGCCGTTGGTGATGGTGGTTT
Organism: uncultured Paracoccaceae bacterium; assembly: GCA_937884725.1. Taxonomy (GTDB): domain Bacteria; phylum Pseudomonadota; class Alphaproteobacteria; order Rhizobiales; family Amorphaceae; genus Acuticoccus. Next base: position 3,865 of record CAKZYH010000119.1, on the reverse strand, counting down.
CGACGCCGCGTTCGAAGGTGCGGACGGCTGGTGGGCCGGCGCTGACCTTGCCGATGGCGACCGCGTTTGTGCCGAGGGCGGCGCATGAGGCGATGTAGGCGTCGGCCTCTGTTGGAGGGACTGTGGCGAGGATTTGGTAGTCATCGCCGCCGGTGAGTGCGAGGTCGCGCAGCGGTGGTGCCAGGCCGATGGCGTCCTGGACGGCGAGCGAGAACGGGACGTTGGCAAGGTCGACGGCGGCGGACACGTCTGCGGTGCGTGTGAGCTTGGCAAGATCAGTGAGGAGGCCGTCGGAGATGTCCATGCTGGCCGAAGCGTGGGCGGCGACGGCGCGCCAGCAGGTCACTGGGGGTGTGGGGCGCAGGTAGGCCTCGATGAGCGCGGCCTTGGATGGGGCGCTGAGCGCGGGCATGGCATCGCCAAGGTGGCATTTGAGGCCGAGGGCAGCATCGCCAATGGTGCCCGTGACGATGATGATGTCGCCGGGTGAGGCTGTGCGGCGGCGTACGATGCGCTCGGCGTGGCCGAAGGCGGTGATGGTGATCATGGTTCCGCCGCCGGGCGATGCGCGCAGCGTGTCGCCGCCCAGAAGCGCGATCCCGTAGCGGGACTGATCGGCCGCGAGGCCGTCGGCAAAGCGGCGCGCCCAATCCACGGTCCAGCCGGGGGCGAGCGCGAGGGCGAGGACGTAGCCGAACGGTTCGGCGCCCTTGGCGGCGAGGTCGGAGAGGTTCACGCGCAAGGCTTTGGCGGCGATGGCTTCGGGCGGGTCGTCGGCGACGAAATGAACGCCCGCGGCGAGGGCGTCGCAGGTGACGACGAGTTCGCGGCCGTCGGGCGCGATGGTGGCCGCGTCATCGCCCAAATCGTCCGCGCCGGGGCCTGTGGCGAGCGGGCGGAACACTTCGGCGATGAGTTCGTCTTCGGTCACTGTGCGGGGCTGTGGGCGGCGAGAAAGGGGAGCATGGCGCTGAGGACGGCCTGGGGGGCTTCGAGCTGCGGGAAGTGGCCGATGCCGTCCAGAACCTCGCGCTGATAGGGGCCGGCGAAGCGGTGCTCTTTGCCGGCGGAGAGCTCTGGCGGGGTGCAAGGGTCCGCGCCGCCTTGGAGGAGCAGCGTTGGGACCGAGATGATGGGGTTTTGCGCCATGCGGGCACGGATCGCGGCAGCGCTTTCGGATGGTTCGGCTTCGCCCCAGCGCACGCGGTAGTAGCTGAGCGTGGCGTCGGCCCAATCAGGGTTTTGCGCGGCGGCGATGGCGTGGTCGGCGGCATCGCCTGTGGGGTGGACGGCCCAGATCTGCCAGATGTGGCGGATCAGCAGCGCTGGATTGCGGCGCAGGGCCGCCTCGCCGTGGCGGGTGGCGAACCACCACTGATACCAAAAGTTCTGGGCGTGGGCGGGCGTGAGCGGGGCGTCGGGGCCGCTAAGGCCATCGTAGCCCACCGACAGCGTGGTGCAGGCGGAAATGCGCTCTGGCGCGTGGAAGGCGGCGGCGTAGGCGGCGCGGGCGCCCCAGTCGTGCCCGACGAGGGCGGCGCGCTCGATGTTGAGGGCGGAAAGGAGCGCGAGGGCGTCGAGGCCAAGGTCTTCGGGGGCGGCGTCGGCGGGGCCACGCTCGACATGCGTTTGTCCGTAGCCGCACAGGGATGGGACGATGGTGCGCCAGCCTTCTTTATGGAGCGTGGGGAGGAGCGCGTTGTAGGTGCGGGCGCTATCGGGCCAGCCGTGCAGAAGGACGAGCGGCGGGCCATCTGGGGGGCCGCTGAGCGCCACGTCGGCCCGGAGGCGACCGGCGTTGACGCTGACGCGCTCAGTCACCGTTGCCCGCTGTGACCGCGAAATCGTCGGGGCGGACGTCGCGGGCGATGTGGTCGAGGACGCCATTGGCAAGGCGCGGCTCGTCGCCGCCGAAGAAGGCTTTGGCGACTTCGACGTACTCCGACAGCGCGACGCGGACGGGCACTTCGGGGCGCTGCATGAGTTCGAATACGCCGGCGCGCAGGACGGCGCGGAGCGTGACGTCGATGCGGGCCAGCGGCCAGCCGGCCTTGAGCGCATCGTCGATGGCCTGGTCGATGGCGCGCTGGTGGGTGACGACGCCCGAGACGATGCCGTCGAACCAGCCCATGTCGATGGCGCGCAGGGTTTCGCCGTCGAGATCCTGTTTGAGGCGGAAGAGTTCGAACTCTTTGACGATGTCGCGGGCGCCCTGCCCCGTCAGGTCCATCTGGTAGAGGGCCTGGACTGCTGCGAGCCGCGCGACGGCGCGCTTATTGGCGGCTTTGGGCCGGCGGGGCTTGCCGTTCGGGACGCTCATCGGCCGAGCGCGGCGCTAAGGTCGTAAAGGGCAATGGCAGCTGCCGCGGCACCTCCGCCCTTGTTCTTTCTGGCAGGATCGGCGCGGACTGCGGCTTGTTCGCCGTCCTCGACGGTCAGGATGCCGTTGCCGAGGGGCAAGCGATGGGCGACGGCGACGTCGGTCACGCCGCGGTTTCCTTCGCCGGCGACGATGTCGTAGTGCCCGGTTTCGCCGCGGATGACGGTGCCGAGGACGCAGAAGGCGTCGTAGCGGGTGCCGCCTTGCTGAGCGTCGTTCGCGGCCATGGCGAGCGCGATGGGGATTTCGAGGACGCCGGGTACGGTCCAGACGGTGACGGCGAAGTCGTTTGCTTCGAACTCGGCCTTGGCGCCGGCGAGCAGGTTGTCGGCGTACCCGTCGTAAAACCGTGCTTCGATGATGAGTGCCCGCTTGCCCATGTCGTCCCCTTGCGCTTCCATCACGCGTAGGCGAACGCGCGGCGGGCCGGAAGACCCCTTTCCATCAAACGCTGCGCAACTCTGCCAGCCGCGCGACATAGCGTGCCAGCGTATCGATCTCGATATTGACGTGGTCGCCGGCCGCCCTCGCGTGCCAGTTGGTGACGGCGAGGGTGTGCGGGATCATCGCGACCTTAAAGGTGTCGGTGGCGTCGACGACGGTGAGCGATGTGCCGTCGAGCGCGACGGAGCCCTTGGACGCGATGAATGGGTTCAGGTCGCTGGGCGGGGCGAAGGTGAACCAGGTCATGTCCTCCAGGTCGTCCCGGGCGGTGATTTTGGCGGTGCCGTCGACGTGGCCGCTGACGAGGTGGCCGCCCAGTTCGTCGCCGAGTTTCAGTGAGCGTTCCAGGTTGATGGCGGCGCCGACCTGCCAGCTGCCGATGGTGGTTTTGTCCATGGTCTCTGTGGAGACATCGACGGTGAAGATGGCGCCATCGTCGGCGGCGGTCACAGTCGTCGCTGTGAGGCAAACGCCGGAGCAGGCGATGGACGCGCCGATGGCGATACCGTCGGCGGCGTAGGGGCCGCGGATCGACAGGCGCGCGCCGTCGCCAAACGGTGTTTTGTCCACCAGCGTTCCGACGCCGGTGATGATGCCAGTGAACACGTCAAACCCTCTGTCGTTCAATTCTGTCCGGGAGATAGGGGGCGAAGCGAGGTTGGCCGCTGCGCCTCAAGCGCGCTCCAGCCAGGTCCAGACGTCGTCGCCGATGCGTTCGGTTTTGACCGTCCGGAATCGGGGCGAGCGCGAGCACGGGTCGCCTGCTGCACGGGGGGCGACCAAGGGTGGCGCGATTTGCGTTGGCGTTTGGACGTGGGCGATGCGGTCCACGAGGCCCGCGTCGAGGAAGGCGTCGGCGATTGTGCCGCCGCCCTCCACGAGGACGCTGGTGGTGCCGGAGGCTGCGAGTTTTGCGAGCGCGGATGGCAGGCTGTCGGCTTGAATGAGTTCGGCGCCGGCTTGGTTGAGGGCGGCGACGCGGCTTGGCGGTGCGTCGGCGGCGTGGACGAGGATCACCGGGACGGCGGGGACATCATCGAA
>CAKZYH010000118.1 GCA_937884725.1 uncultured Paracoccaceae bacterium | reverse complement strand
CGCCATCCTTTCGAATTTCCTTGCCATCTATCAGGGCCGGAACATCGAAATCTTCACTCTTCAGAGTTTCTGCAAATTCTTTCGTGGTTTTTGCAGTGGCGGAAGCAGAATTTCTCTGCAGACTCGCTGCCTTGTCAATAAGTGCCAAGCCTTCGTCTATCGCGAACGCACGAAAGCCGAGCGGTCCCCTCGGATAGGACGTAGGAGTAGGCTACAGCCATGCATCTTTGACAATCATGAATTAACGCATTCACGATCCACAGACGGCCTATGTCGACAACGCCTTGCGAAAGAGGCGTCGCCGGGCGATAGCGGCGCGATGGTTCCAGCGCCCGCCGCGTCCGCCAAACCCGGCGGTGAAACAAACACTCTTCGCGGCATCGCATTCATGGTGGCGACGACGGTCATCTTCGCCGCCCAAGATGGTTTATCCAAAGCGCTGGCAGACAATCACTCGGCGGTCCTCGTGACCATGTGGCGCTATTGGGCGTTCGGCGTGGTGTGTCTTATCCTTCTCTGGCGCACGGGTTTTCGAAAAGGGCTCGCCTCGGGCCAGCCGCGCCTTCAGGTTGCCCGCGGCGTGGTTCTGTCGTTGGAAATCTGCGTGGCGGTGGCGGCCTTCAAGCTCCTCGGCCTGGCGTCGACCCACGCAATCCTTGCCTTCATGCCGCTTCTCGTTGTCGCCCTGTCGGGTCCCGTACTCGGTGAAAAGGTCGGTTGGCGGCGGTGGGTATCGGTCGGGGTCGGTCTCATCGGAATGATGCTGATTATCCGCCCTGGCGCACAGGCGTTGACACCCGAGATCGGCGTTGCACTCCTCGCGGTGATGATGTTTGCCGCCTACCAGCTGATGACGCGCCGGGTCGCACGCACCGACACTGCGATGACGAGTTTCTACTACACGGGCATTTGCGGTGCGGTCACGATGACACTGATCGGGCCTTGGTTCTGGTCCTGGATGGCGCCATGGGAGGCAGCGATGATGGCGGTCTTATGCATCAGCGGCATGACCGGCCACTTCCTCCTCATCAAAGCGTTCGAGGCTGCCGAAGCCTCCGCCATTCAGCCTTTTTCCTATCTGCAAACGGTCATGGCATCGGCCATCGGCGTCGCGATCTTTGGGGAAATCGTCAGCCCCTAGACGATCCTTGGTGGAGCGATCATCGTCGGTGCCGGCCTTTTCGCATTCTGGCGGGAGCGGGTTCGCGCGAAGGCTGCGCGCCTTTCTGGCTAGCGCAGGGAAAAGTCGGCCACGACCGGGTAATGGTCCGATGGCCACACGTCCCCAAAGCGCTGCCGAAGGACGCGCGGCAGGCCGAGCGGCGTCGCGCCTGGCCCATGGCCGATGTGGTCGATGGCACCAAAAAGGCTGAAGCCGCGATTGAAGTGGAACGTCGCGCCCGGCACATCGCCGAACGTAAGCCCCCCAGCTTCCAGAATAGCCATGGTCCGCGACCCGTGGAGCGCGTTGAGGTCGCCCGCCACGATAACGGTCTCCCCTTGGGCAATCCGTTGAGCGGCAAAGGCCGCCACAAGCTGGGCCGACTGACGGCGATTCTCCCAGGAACTATAGTCAAAATGTACGTTGATGACGGTAAACGCGCGCCCGTCGCGCTCGGCAAAGCGCGCCCATGACGCAAATGACGGCCATGCACCGTCAAAGCCGCGGCTGTAGGCAACATCCGGTGTTTGCGAGAAGAAGAACCAGCCCTCGTCACGCACCGTGAGCCGGTCGGCGCGGTAAAATATTGGCTGGGTGGAAGGAAACACTATGGGATCGCCAACCGCCGCAGCGGACAGCAACGGGTTCGCGTCGACGAGATAGTCCAGAACGAGGTTATCGCGGCTAATGGATCCGCCGGCAAAGCTCTCCATTTCCTGGAACGCGATCACATCGGCGGACAGCGCCTTCACCGCGGCACCAAGCGCCGCGCGTCGCCTTTCCCATCCCACCCGCGACCATGGCCCATTATCGGCGAGAAGGTTGAGGTAATGGACATTCAACGTGGCGACCCGCAACGCGCCGGCCGGCGGCGGTGAGAGCGGCTCACCCCGGCTAAGGCGCGCATTCTGAAAACCGAGGAACCCCAATAGGCTCGCGCCCAAAATGCCGATGGCGATGACAGCGCGGCGGATCACCGGGCGTCCCGCCGGTCAGCCGATAAGCCTGTCCCCACCTGCTTCACGGGGCGCCAGGGGAGAGCCTTGCTCAAACCCTCGTTCATGGGCGCAACCAGCCCTCGCAGAACGTCACGTGGTCTGCGCCTGCAAGGTGTTTCACCCTTTCAAGTTCTGCGGTGAGGCGCGCGATCCGGCCGCCACCCATCCTGACGCGCGCTTCGGTCCAGAATGCGCGCACTCTGATCGCGTCACCGTCGCGCTTTGCATCGAGACGGCCGATCACACGCTCACCTTCCATCACGGGAAACACATAGTAGCCGTAGCGCCGATTGGCCTCGGGCACGAAAATCTCGATCCGGTAGTGAAACCCAAAAAGGCGTTCCGCCCGGGAGCGGTCGCGCAGCGCTGGATCGAATGGGGAGAGGAGGCGCACCCGCTGCGACGGTTTGGGCAGAGAGGATGCACTGTCTAAGTGCGCCTCTGTGGTGAAACTGCGCCGTACAGAGCGGTCCGCCATCTCAATATCCGCCTCGACGATGCGGCCGGCTGCCAGCGCTTCCCGGCACCACACCTTCGCCTCCTCCCGCGTCACGATATCGAAGAAGGCCGCAAGCTCTCCGCTCGTGCCGAACCCGAGACGGTCCAGGGCTGCCCCCATGGCCCAGTCGATGATCTCCTCCTCCTCCCGCCACGAGTTGAGATATTCCGGCGGAATGACGCGTTCGGAAAGGTCGTAGAACTTTCGAAAACCCTCGCGGTGACATACCGCTAGCCGACCAGATCGCCACAGAAACTCCAGCGCGGTTTTTGAGGGGTGCCAGTCCCACCAACCGCTGGAGCCCTTTCGCTCGCCATCACCCACATCAAGCGACGATGCCGGCCCATGGTCCGCGACGTGGCGCGTAACCTTGTCGATCTCGTCGTGCCACCCTTCCCGGCGCCACAACGTCCAGCGCTCCTTCATGCGCGCCTCGTCCCGCGCGAACTTGAGGCGCCACATGGGATAGTGCGGCATGGGGATCACCGCCGCGTCGTGGGTCCAGTGCTCGAAAGCGGTGCGATGGTGGGCCACCGCTTGGGAGAGGGCCTTGGGGCGGTAGCGCCCCCGCCGCGACCACAGAATAAGGTCGTGCGCCCTCGAAAGCGTATTGATACTGTCCACCTGCACGAAGCCAAGCGCGCCAAGCACAGTATCGAGATCGCTCCCTTTCCCCGAACCCGTGCCCGGCTCCAGCAATAGGTGGCGATCAAGAAAAAGGCGTCTGGCGCGATCGTTGGAAAGAAAAAACTGGGTCATCACGCCAACCTAACCGCGCCCCGCGCTGCACTAGAATGCGAAGCGACGCCGACGCGGGAAGTCTGGCCGCGAAGGTTTTCGCGCTAACGGGCGCCATAGCCGGTCATTTCCAGATAACCTTGCCCGCTATGGCTCCCGTTGATCCGCACCGGGCCTTCCCAATATGGAACGCTCACTGCCATCCATGACTGCGGATTGATAGCGTCGAGCCTGAGGTCGAGTGCTTTTGCGGGGAGTTGGACGCGCCAGCTTGTGGGGACACTGCGGCCGGCGACTTCGGTTGTCGACACCGGCGTCATCGTGAGGGCGCCATCGCTGAAGGGTGTCGGCGTTCCATCGGCTGCAATCCATGTGGCCGACGTGAAGGGTGGCGCCTCCCGATCACGCAGACGAAAGCCCATTAGCCGCTCGCCGGTGCTGAGATGGAGCGAAACCCAATCCCATCCGGTTTGGCTCTCAGCCAACGGCTGGGAGGACCACTCACGGTCAAGCCATCCTCTCCCGGTCACCGCAACGGTTGCTATGGGAAGATTGAGCGTGCCCGATACTTCGAAAAACGGCTGCGAATAATAATAACTCGCCTGACCAAACGCTGACTTTACAGAATAACCGCCCTCGCCCTGTAAAACCAATGGGCCGGTTGCCGTGAGGTCAAGGTCATAGCTGAAGTCGATGCCAGTCGCCGTCACAGTAAGAGCATCGAAGGCGTCGTCAACGAGACCGCGGCCGGTGAGCGCCCAGTCGTCGATGAAGGCTTTGAAGGGTTCGGCGGTGACGTCAGCCTGGCCGACCCCGCCCCGGGCCAACCGTTCGGCGTGAAAGTGAGCGTCAGGCGTGGTGAGTCCCGCGTGGCCCATCCAAAGCTGTGGGCTCTGCCAGCCCTCTCCACCCCGCGGCGCTAAGGCGGAGCGGAAGAGCGTCCATTGGACGCCATAGTCCCGGCCATCTTCGCCGATGAGGTTCGCGGTGAGGTACCACCATTCGATGCGATAGGTCGGATGGGGCCCATGGTCTTGCGGGAATTCAAAACTTTGACCGGGCACGGGAACGGAAAACCCTTCCGCTTCGGTGCCAAGTCCAGCAAAACCCTGGGCCTGCGCCGGTAGGGACAACGCAAGCCACAGCAAACACGCGAGAATAATTTTAGCGTTCACTGGCAAACACCTTCAAAAATTCCGCTGGTTCCGCTTTCGCTAAACGCCGGGCCGGCAGCGCCGCCGCAATCGCCGCCGCGGCAAGCGCGAGGCCGAGGAGCAACAGCCAATCGCCTGGGAACACATGCATCGGAAGGCGCCAGCCAAAGGCCTCCACATTCACGACCGCCAGGAGTGACCAGGCAAGGGCGAGACCCACTGGAACGGCGAAAACGAAGGTGAGTGCTGCAAGCAAAAGGCTGCGTACCATCTCAAGGCGCGCCAGCCTCTTGCGGGTGAGACCCAGGGCCCAGACGGGCGCCAATTGCGGCAGCCGCAGGCTCGCAAGCGTCAACAGCGCCGTCAGGATCGCAAACCCTGCGACCGAGAGGGTTAGGATGTTGAGAGCGCCCGTCACCGCAAAGGTCCGCTCAAAAACTTGCAACGATATGCGTTTGATTGTTGCCTGATTGACAACGCTCGCAGAGCGCGGGAATTCCCGCTGCACAGCATCCGCGATGGCGCTCGGCTCGCTCGTGCGAATACCAAAGTTCAGCGGCGGCCGATCCGGGTAACGCGCCTTCAGAAGATTGAGCGAGACGATCGCCTGACCGAGGGTGTTGCCGTAGTCCGAATAGACGCCGGCCACAGCCATTTGCCGCCCGGGCCAAACGGTCACCGTGTCGCCGGGCCAAAGCCCCTCCCGGCGGGCAAGTTGCTCGTTGACGAGCGCAGCATTGCCGGCCGCCAGATCGCTCCACGCATTCTGGCTGGCAGCCAGAAGCGGCCATAGATTGCGATAGGTCTCGTGGTCGGTGAGGCCCAGCACCTCACCCGGCGCCCCCTCAAGTTGGCCGTCAATGGAGAGAATTGGCAGAACAGCGTCGGCACGGCCGGACAGCCACGCTTCCACTCGCTCGCTCGCTGCAGCATCGCTGACACTTACATAAAGCTCTGACGCGAGGCGCTGGTCGAGCCAGCCCGTAAATGCCAAGCGGAACGAGCCGACCATGGTCGACACACCAATGTTGGCGGCCAGGGCAAGGGCGAGCGCCATCAGCGCCAGCACAAGGCCCGGCAATTGCTGCCGTGTGTCGGACCAGAACCATTCACCTTCCGCAGTCCGCGACAGCCGCGCACCGATGGCGAGCACCGTGGCAAGAGCGCACGGAAGAATGAGGGCCGCGCCCAGGAGCAGCCCCGCAAGGAGCGCAAACCCGGCAATCAAGCCATCGGCCAACAAGACGGTGCCGACGCCCGCCGCAATCAACGTCAGCCCAAAAAGTGCCTGCCGACCAAGCGTGGCCGCAGAGACCGTGGCCCATGCGCGCGACTGCGCGCTTGCCAAAAGCGGCATTGATGTGATGCGCCACAAACCGTGGAGTGCCGCAAGCAAAGTCCCAGCGACAGCTATGGCAAGGCCCGCTAACGCCCACATGGGATCAAAGCTCAAGCTGCCCGGGACACTCGCGCCATAAAGCCCGCGCAGCGTTGCGGCGACGTCCGGTAGAAGAACGCCCGCAATCCCATAGCCCATCGCGACACCGACCGTTCCGGCGACCAGCGAGAGGATCAGCAACTCTGCAGCCAGGAGCCCGATGAGATCGCGCATTGGCAAACCAAGGGCACGCATGGTGCGAAACGTCCCCCGCCGCTGCTCGAAGGCAAGCCCGATGGTGCCGTGGACGATGAACAGCCCAACCGCGAAGGAGAGGAGGCCAAACGCGGTCAGGTTGAGGTGAAAACTCCTTGTGAGGCGCGCCACGTCAGGCTGCTGGTCTGGGGGATTGAGCACGAGCTCAGGTGCAATTTTGGCAAGTGGCGGCCGACTTCGGGGCTGACTGGGCAGCACTGTCAGCGCTGTGATTTCGCCCGGTCGATCAAGGAGCTGCTCCGCGATCCCAATGTCTGTCACGATCTCCCCCGGCGGGACCAAGGCGCTCGGCCGCAGCGGCGGCAACCCGTCGGTGTCTTGGAGCTGCCGGATCGTCTCCGGCGCGGCAAAACCAAGGCCGGGCGGTGAAATGAACTCGAGCGGACTCACATCACCCCCGCCCACCGCCGCGGATAGTATGCCGGGCGGCGCGGTCAAAACCTCGATACCGATCACCTTCACGCCATCATCGGTAAGCGGCATCCGGCCCTCAAGAACGGGGGAGACAAGCCAACCCGCGCGACGCAG
>CAKZYH010000117.1 GCA_937884725.1 uncultured Paracoccaceae bacterium | reverse complement strand
TCACCCTGGTGATCCGCGGCGAGGACCACGTCACCAACTCAGGCGTCCAAATCGCGCTCTTTGAGGCACTCGGCAGCAGCGCACCCGCATTTGCCCACCACAACCTCCTCACCCGGTCCGACGGCGAGGTGCTCTCCAAGCGCGACAACCCGCTGTCGATCCGCGCCCTCGCCGAAGCGGGCTATGAGGCGATGGCCGTCGCATCGCTCGCCGTGCTCGTGGGCACGTCAAAGCCCATCGCCCCCCACGCCGACATCGCCGCGCTGTCCGAAGCGGTGACCCTGCAGGACGTGTCGCGCGGCCCCGCTATGTTTGACCCGGCGGAACTCGGCCGGCTCAACTCAGCGCTAGTCCACGAGCTTTCCTTCGAGGCGGTCGAGAGCGAACTCGCCACCTTCAACGCTGCGAGCCCAGAATTCTGGCAAACCATCCGCGGGAACCTCGGCTTCCGTGCCGACGCCAAAGCGTGGGCCGAGCGCTGGCGCACCGACGGCGCCCCCACCTACAGCGCCGACGCCCGATCCCACATCGCCGACCCTGCGTTCTTCGCCGCGGCCTTGTCCGCGTTGCCGGCCGATGTCGGCGGGGAGGGCGCTTTCAAAGCCTTCAGCAACGACCTGAAGGCCGCCACAGGCGCGAAGGGCAAAGGCCTCTTCATGCCGCTGCGCGCCGCCCTCACGGGCGAGACCTACGGCCCAGAACTTGGCCCATGGCTCGCGCTCATCGGCCACGACAAAGCAGCCCAGCGCCTCGAAGCTGCCCGTGCGATAGCAACCGACGCGGCGGCTTGACCGCCGCGCGCCTTCCTAAGCCGAAAGCCTGAGGGAGGGGGCTGTCAGACGGCCCCGCCGTCGCAGCCTGAGAGGCTACCCCTCGTTGTCGGGCGTAACCGCACTGGTCGCCGACGCATCGTCGTACTCATCGTCAACAGGGGCAACAACGCCCGTCCCTGACGCGTCATTGAACTCATCATCGACTGGCTCCGCTACCGTATTTGACGGCAACGGAATGACCGAAACAGCGCCCGACGTCGGGAACGGCCCAGGCGAAGCCGGTGCCGGAGCCGCGGTCAACGTCGGCTCAACCGCAACGGTTCCCGCTTCGTCAGCGTCTGTGCCCGGCAGGAACACCGGCCCCACATCGCGCACATCGGGAAACGCCGTCGCCAACGAAGCAGCGTGCGCCGCTTCCCGCTCCTCACGGCTCATGGGCCGCAGCGGCTTCACCTCGCGCACCAGCGCAATGTTGGCGGGACGGGAGTCGGTCTTAAAGACCGGCAGGACTTCGCCCGTGCCATTGTAAACCGCCTTCAAACGTGGCTTGCGCGGCTTCCGCTCCGTCGCATCCGTCGTCGTGGTCACTGTCGTGGTGGTGGCGCTCGCCGTCAGCGTAGTGACGCCTCCGGTCGGCTTCTCGCTGCCAATTCCCACCAGCTCCAGCGCTTTGTCAGCATCCAGCGGCTCCGCAATCACCGACGCTGGCCGGCAGCCGCAGCCCTCGACGCGTTTCTTGCGATAGTCGAACGCGGTCGGCAGGCGCACATACGATTCACCCGTCATGGTGGAGCGCATCGTCTCCACGGGGGCGCCCGCACTATGCACGTAAAGCGACACGTCCGCGCCTGGGCAGCGACCAACGCACATGGCGTGCTCGTCGAAGAAGTTGTCGCTGTGAGACGCGGCGTTGATCGGGAAGTAAAACCCGTCGCACAGCCTCACGCACACCGTGCGTGAGCCGCCAACGCGAAGCCTCGACCCAGAGCGGCGACCACGCGTCGCCAGCGTCCCACTTCCCCGGGAGCTGACGGCGGAGCGACGCAGCTCTTGTTCATCGATGGTGACGCGCTCCAGCCCTCTTGGCGCCCGGCTGTTGGGATCCAAGCGAACGGTGCGCGTGCGGTTGCCGAACAGCCCACCGAACAAACCGCCACGGTTCGAGCGTCCGTCCAGCTTGTTGTCGGGACGCGTGCCAAAAATGATCCGCTCGTTGCTCGTGCGGCGCCCAAGGCGCTGCGGTGGAAGCTCACCGCGACGGCTCGACTTTGCAGCCTGGCCGCGGGTGGCCTGACGCGTGCGCTGGTTGCAGCGCTGGTTGATCTGACGTTGCAGCCGGCGAACCTTGCCGCGGTCGACCCGGCCGCCACCGCCCCGCGCGATTTTCGCCAGAATGCCGGCGCAGGAGCGATGCTGACCGAAACGAGAACTGGAGTTGCACCCAAAGGCGCGCGCTTGGCGGCGCAAGTCCGCAAGGTTCGCGCCGCCACCACCGCCGCCGGACTTTGCCGAGGCAAGTTGCGCACGCAGCGAACTGCACGACTGGGCATAAGCCGCCGTCGGCACGACAAGAACTAGCATGAGAGCGAGCAGGAGCCGCACCGGATCACCTCATTAAGCGTTGCCACCAATATAGCCGAAAACGGCTCGCCGGCGGGCAGAAGATTGCAATACGCTTAATGTGACACGACTTCCGGACGCCAGACTGTGCGCGACATCACACAATTCATCCCCAGACTGCTTCCTTGATCACATTTAAGTCATCGATGAAGCGTCTCATCTCGTTGTCGCGTGCCTCCGCGCCGGGCAGCCGCAACAGATACGACGGGTGCACGGTGACAAAGCCCGCCCCGCCGTCCGGCCAGTCCATCACGCGTCCCCTGGCTTTCGAGATCGTCACCGCCTTGCCGCTCAACGAACGTGCCGCTGTCGCGCCGAGCGCCACCGTCAGCTGTGGACGGACAAGCCGCCGCTCCTCCTGAAGCCAAAACCGGCAGTGGTCGATCTCGCTCAATCCGGGCTTTTGGTGGATGCGTCGTTTCCCGCGCGGCTCGAACTTGAAGTGCTTTACAGCGTTCGTGACAAAGATTTTGTCCCGCGCGATGCCCGCCGCCTCAAGTGCGTCATCAAATAGCTGACCCGCCGGCCCTACAAACGGCCGCCCGGCGATATCTTCCTGATCGCCCGGCTGCTCGCCCACAAACATCAGCGGCGCATCGCGCGGCCCTTCCCCAAGCACGGTCTGCGTCGCCGGCCCATGGAGCGGGCAACGCTCGCAGTGCCGCGCCGCCGCCGCCAAATCCTCCAGCGAAGCGATGCTCCCCGAAAGCCCCGCAACTGCCCGCTCCTCAGCCAACCGCTCCCGGGCAACGCGGGTGGAGCGCGCCGGCGCCCTTGGCTCAGCCGCAATCATGTCCCCGGTGGTCTGCGTGGCCGACCTGATCAGCGGCTGAATGAGCGCTGCCTCCGGCATGTTCTTCCAATAGCGCTTGGGCATCTCGCTCTGCATGGTCTGCACCTTGAGCCGCGCCGGATTGAAAATCGCTCCGAAGTAGGTCCGCCACAGGTCCTCGTTGATGTCGCCGTCCGGCGCCAAATCCTTCGACGCGCCACCCGCCATCGTCAGCTGCGCCCCATCCCAGTGCGCCGACCGGTCCGGCGTCAGGATCGACCACCGCATCCCCGCAAAGCGCCGCTCGAAAAACCCCGCCGTCAGGTCAAGCGTGTGGTGCTCAGGCTCAAACCACGCCACAAAGCGCTCACCGCCATCAGGGTCCGCCGTGGAGCGAAAGCGCACAAACGCCTTCATCTTGTGGCTGCACCGCCGAACGTTCTTTGCCATCATCTCGGCGCGCGCGATGTCAGGATCCGTCGCCACCTTAAGCAGCGTCGGCTCATCCTGCAGCCGAACCAAAATCCGGTGCGCGAGGGCAAACCGGTCCGGTGCCTTGTGGCAAATCACGAGCCGCGACAAGTCCACGAACGCTTTGGGCACCCGCGGCGCTTCCTCAGGCCGGGGCGCGCGAAGGCTGCTCGCGCTGGGCGCTGCCTCAAACAGCCCCTGCGCCGGCGGCCCCACCGTCCAGGCCACATCGCGCGGTGCGACCCCGGCCAGCCATAGCCGCCGCACGCCATCGCGAAACCCGCGGAAATCGGCGGCGTGCTCCAACTCAGCGCTATAGCGAACGCCGATGGCGAGCGCCGTCATGCCGCAAAAAGGTCCATCTGCTGGGCGGGCTTCACGAACCGGCTTCGAAGCGTAGCATCGTCCGTCAGCGCGCCCGGCTGCCACCCGACCAGCGTGATAAAGGGCGCCGCCTTCCGCGCAGTGTTGGTAATCCGGCGCAAATCCTCAAACCGCAGGCCGCGATATCGCCGCGTGCGCAGAATCGAGTTCACCGCCTTCACCCCAAGTCCCGGCACCTTTAGGAGAAGCTCCTTCGGCGCGCGGTTCACATCGACTGGAAACAGCCCCCGGTTCTGCAGCGCCCACGCAAGCTTCGGATCCACCTCAAGATCGAGCATCCCATCGCTCGTCGCATCGCGAAGGTCCGTGAGCTCAAAGCCATAAAACCGCGTCAGCCAATCCGCCTGATACAGCCGATGCTCTCGCGCCAGAGGCGGCGGGGCCGGCGGCAACGCACTCGACGCATCCGGGATCGGCGAGAATGCTGAGTAATAAACCCGCCGCAGATCGTAGGAAGTATAAAGCGTCCGGCTCGTCGTCAGGATCGACAGGTCGCTCGCCCCATCCGCGCCCACGATCATCTGCGTCGACTGCCCCGCCGGCGCAAAATGCTTGCGCCGCTTGGTGCGCAACGTTGGCTCCTGCGCCACCTCAATCTCGCTGCGCAGCGTCGCCATCGACCCTTTGATCGTCCGCACTGACTTTTCCGGCGCAAACGACTTCAGCCCCCGCTCAGTGGGCAGCTCGATATTGATCGACAGCCGGTCCGCATAAAGCCCGGCCTCCGCCAACAGCTCCGGCGATGCGTCGGGGATCGTCTTCAGGTGAATGTAGCCCTTGAACCCGTGCACCGTGCGCAGATCCCGCGCCACCTTCACCAACTGCTCCATGGTGTGGTCGGATGAACGGATGATGCCCGACGACAGGAACAAACCCTCAATGTAGTTCCGCCGGTAAAAACTCAGCGTGAGGTCAACCACCTCGTCCGGCGTAAACGCCTCCCGCTCCACATCGCTCGACACGCGGTTGACGCAGTACGCACAGTCGAAAATGCACGCGTTCGTCAGCAAAATCTTGAGCAGCGAAATACACCGCCCATCCGGCGCATAGGCATGGCAAATTCCCGAACCCTCGGTAGAGCCAATCCCCCCGGACTTAGAGTTGCGCTTCGACGTTCCGGACGATGAACAAGACGCGTCGTATTTTGCCGCATCGGCTAAAATTGCGAGCTTTTCTTGAACCGATCGCCGCGCCTTGCCGCGACTCACAGCCGGACCACCGCCTGTGGAAAAACGCGCTTGATCCGCTCTTGTATCGATTAAGGTCAGCATTTGTTCTTTTATGAGTGAAGCTGTGTTCCCCGTCAAAGCCTAGTTGTCAGAACGCACCAAAAACGCCTGAGCGGATCGTCGCATCTTTGTCCCTTAACCACTTGGCAGCGCGGATCACCCATGCTTTGTCCACAGAAATAGTTGGGGAGGTGAGGCATGCGTATCAGTGTCCTCGCGACCGCTCTTGTGGGCCTGGCGGCGGCCCCGGCGGTATCGCACGCGGCGACTGTGGTCATCGGTGTTCCGGGGTGGCCATCGGCACAAGTGACGGCGCATCTGATTGGCCAGGTGATGGAAGCCGAGCTCGGCGTTGAGGCGCGCTTGCGTCCCATCGGCACGACCGAACTCGTCGGCGCCATCGACCGCGGCGAAATCGACATTCACCCCGAGCTGTGGCTCCCCAACCTGGAAACCCAGGTGGCAGCACTCAGCGGTCCCGATGGCACGCTCACCCTGGCGCCAACCCAAGTCACCGCCAGCCAAAATATCTGCACCACCCGGGACACCGTCGAGCTTACCGGCCTCACCGAAGTCGCTCAGCTTGCCGACCCGACCATGGCGCTGTGGTTCGACACCGACGGCGACGGCCGCGGCGAAATCTGGATCGGCGACTTTGAGTGGTCGTCCACCCCGATCGAGCGGGCGAGGGCGCGGTCCTACGGCTACGACGAAACCATGATGCTCCTCACCATGGAGGAGGATGTGGCGATGGCTGGGCTTGATGTGGCGATGGCCACCGGCCGGCCCATGGTCTTCTACTGCTACGCACCCCACTACAAATTCGAGCTGCACGACGTCGTTAAGCTCGAAGAACCGCCCCACGATCCGAGTGCCTGGTCTGTGCTGACGCCGGAAGAAGACCCCGCCTGGCTGTCCAAAGCCCAAGCGGCGATGGCGTGGCCAGCGTCCACCTATCAACTCGCCTATGCGACTGACCTTGCGCAAACGGCGCCGAACGTCGCCGCCTTCCTCAACAAAGTCACCATCGACGCTGAAACCGCACAGGCGATGTCCTACGCCATCGACGTGGAGCGGCGCGATCCGGCGGACGTCGCCGCCGAATGGATCGCCGCCAACGCAGACAAAATCTCGGAGTGGGTGCAATGATCCGTGTTCTCGCCGCCATTACGGCTCTCATCGTTGCGGCCCCCGCGCTGGCTACGCAGATCTATAATCCGAACACGCGGACCTGGGTCGACTACGATCCGCGTCAGGCCGCGCGCTACTATCAAATGCACGGCAGCGTGCCCAAAGAGTTCCGCCGCCAGGTGGTCCGCTTCCGCACCGCCGAAAAGCCCGGCACCATCATCATCGATGGTGACAAGCACTTCCTGTACCTCGTCCAAGAGGACTTCACCGCCATCCGCTACGGCATCGGCGTCGGCCGCGATGGCTTCGGTTGGGCCGGCATCGTGGAGGTCGGCCGCAAAGCCGAGTGGCCACGCTGGACGCCGCCTGCCGAAATGGTCGCGCGCGATCCGGAAGCCGCCAAATGGGCCAACGGTATGCCCGGCGGCCCTGAAAACCCCCTGGGTGCCCGCGCGCTCTACCTCTATGAGGACGGCCGCGACACCATTTATCGCATCCACGGCACCCACCAGCCATGGTCCATCGGGCTCGACATTTCGTCCGGCTGCATTCGCATGAACAACGACGACGTCATCGACCTTTACAACCGCGTCCAGCCAGGCGCGAAGGTGATTGTCCTGATGTCCGGTGCAGCGCTCTATCGCGGCGTTTGAGAAAGGGATTTTTTGATGCGTATTGCAGTCATTGCCGCCGCCGCGGCGCTTCTTGCGGCATGCCAAGGCCAACAAGCTGCGGCACCTCCCACAGCCACCGTCCGCGCCACCACGGCGACAGCGCCCGCCGATCTCCAGCTCATCTGCGCGTCAAAGGCCGCCGAGCAGTACAACGTGTCGTCGGAACAGACCCTGCCGACCGGCTCGTCTGTTCTGGGCGGCGGCCAGTACGAGGTGCAACTCACCCTCGCCGGCGCACCGGCCCGCTGCGTGATCGACGACAACGCCGAAATCTCAACGCTCGCCCTCGTCGGCTAACGAGGGCGCAGCTCGCGTTTGCTGCTGCACGGAACCGAGCTACCCCAGCAACATACCCTCTTCGCGCTCGCGCAGACTTTTCGGATGCGCGAGCGCTTTGGCTTCAGCCGCCGCGGCCGCTGCTGCTTCGGCCTGCGCACTTGCCCGGCGCTGGCTGTCCCACACGCGCGCATAAATCCCGCCCAGCGCCACCAGCTCGGCGCGCGTCCCGTCCTCAGCGATCCGCCCCTCGTCGAGCACAATAATGCGGTCCGCGCCCACCACCGTGGACAGCCTGTGCGCGATCATGATCGTCGTGCGACCCGCCGACACCTCATTCAGCGCCACCTGAATGTCGCTCTCTGTCTTGGTGTCGAGCGCGGACGTCGCCTCATCGAGCACCAACACAGGCGGTCCCTTCAGCATCGCCCGCGCAATCGCCACGCGCTGCTTCTCGCCGCCCGACAGCTTCAGCCCGCGCTCGCCCACCTCAGTGTCGTACCCCGCCGGCAGACGCTCGATGAACGAAGCCACCTGCGCCATCCGCGCCGCCTCCTCAATGGCCGCACGGTCAGCGCTCGGCCGGCCATAGCCCACGTTGTACCCAATCGTGTCGTTAAACAGCACAGTATCCTGCGGTACGATTCCGATCTGGCGCCGCAGCGAGGCTTGCGTCACGCTGCGAATATCGGTGCCATCAATGGTGATGCCCCCGCCCACCACGTCGTAAAACCGGAATAAGAGCCGCGAGATCGTCGACTTACCCGCGCCCGACGGCCCGACAATCGCAAGCGTTCCCCCCGCAGGCACCTCAAACGAAATGCCATGTAGGATCGGCCGATCCGGATCATAGTGAAAGCTGACATTATCGAACCGCACCGTGCCGCCGGCCACTTGAAGGTCGGGCGCGCCCGGCGGATCGGTCACTTCCGGCGCCTTGGCGAGGATCGCGAACATGTCCTCCACGTCCGCCAGCCCCTGCTTAATCTCGCGATAGACAAAGCCGATGAAGTTGAGCGGGATCGACAACTGCATCAACAGCGCGTTGATCATCACAAAGTCGCCGATGGTCTGTTCACCCGCCATCACCGCCCGTGCCGACAACACCATCAGCGCCGTGAGCCCGGCGGTGAATATGATCGCCTGACCCATGTTAAGCCACGCCAGCGAGATCCACGTTTTGATCGCCGCGCGCTCATAATCAGCCATGGACCGGTCAAACCGCTCGGTCTCCATGGCTTCATTATTAAAGTATTTGACGGTCTCGAAATTGATCAGACTGTCGATGGCCTTGGAGTTCGCCTCCGTATCGGACCGGTTCATCTCCCGCCGGATCCGGATCCGCCATTGAGAGGCGTACACGGTGAACCAGACATAGCCGATCACCACAGCCGCCACGACGCCGAGATAAGAGACATTGAACTGGAAGGCGATGACCGCCGCCATCAGCGCAAATTCCAAAATGGTCGGGACCGCGCTCAAAATCACGTAGCGCACGATGGCCTCAATCCCCTTCACCCCGCGCTCAACAACGCGGGTGAGGGCGCCCGTCCGCCGCGCGAGATGAAATCGCAACGACAGGCCGTGAAGGTGGATGAAAGTCTGCCGCGCGAGTTCGCGCACAGCGTGCTGCCCCACCTTGGCGAACCAGGCATCGCGCAGCTGGTTAAAGCCCATCGCCGCCACGCGCCCGACGCCATAGGCAAGCACCAGCATCACCGGCGTCACCAGCCAGGCCGGCAACAGCGCCTGGTCCGCCGCCTCACCCGTGGCCGTCAGCGCATCGGTGGCAAACTTGAACGAATAGGGGATCAGCACCGTGACGACCTTGGCAAGCACCAGCGCAATCACCGCAAGGATCACTCGCTGCTTCAGGTCCCACCGCCCCTCAGGCCACATGAACGGCCAAAGCGAGGCGAGGGCGGACCACATTTGTCCGCCCTCTGCCGTCACCTTCGATGTTCCTTGATCGCTCAAAGTCGCACTCCTGCGGCCGCTCGTGTTAGGCGCTCTAGCGCCGTCACACTACTCTGCGGCCGCCGGTGTAAAGCTCTCATCGTCGGGCTTATCGTCCCGGCGACGACGGCGGCCCATCAGGACAGGGGCATAAATGTCGCCCTGCCGCTTAGCCGGCGGCCCATGGTCCTGGCTGCTCTCTTCGCTCTTACGGCGCATCGGGGCAAACAGCGGCGCGTAGGCATCGTCATCGCGCTCTGCCCGTACCGGTTCCGCCGTCTCGCGCGCGAGCTCTGGCGCCACCTCCTGCGGTCCAGCCACAGCCGGCATCACCGGAACGGGCGGCACTGCACGCAGGGGTGCAGGCTCGGCAAGTGGCGCCGCCAACGCCACCCCAGCAGGTGCCGCTCCCTCGATGGCGCCAGCCGGCACGAAAGGCCGCCGCCGCACAAACGCCACGGTACGCTGCGCCGTCTCCGGCAGCGCCAGCATCACCGGCACCACAACCAGGGTCAGGATTGTGGAGAACGCCAGCCCCGAAATGATCGCCGTCGACAGCTGCACCCACCACACCGAGGTGATCCCGCCCACCGAGATCGTCCGGGTGAAAAAGTCCAGCGTCACCTGCGTTGCCATCGGGATGAGACCCGCAATCGTCGTAATGGTCGTCAGCAGGATCGGCCGAACCCGCTGCGCCGTCGTCGCCAGCACCGCCGTCAGCACGTCCGGCTGAACCTTGCGCTCACGGTTGAACGTATCGATCAGCACGATCGCGTTGTTCACAACGATACCCGCCAGCGCGATCACACCAGTGCCCGTCATGATGACGGAGAACTTCTGACCCGTGAGCAGCATGCCCAAGAGCACACCAAACACCGATAAGATGATCGTCGTGAGCGTCAGGATGGTCTGGTAGAAGCTGTTGAACTGGGTGACCAGCACCACAAACATCAGCACCAGCGACGCGGCCATCGCCTTCATCAGGAACGAAAAGCTCTCCGCCTGCTCCTCGTTCGCCCCGCGGAAGGTGAAGTACACGCCCGACGGCCAATCCTGCGCCTTTACCCAGGTGTCGAGCTCAGCAATCTTGGCGTTGAGATCATACCCCTCCGCCTCCACCACATCGGCCTTCACCGTCATCGCAAAGTAGCCATCAACGCGGTCGATGGTGGAGACACGCTGCTGCGGTGTGATGTCGATGAAGTTGATGATCGGCACCAGGCCTTTTTCGGTCTGCACCCGAAGGTCGGCGAACTGATCCAGCGTGCGGTCCGCATCGGGGTAGCGCACGCGAATGTCGATCCGCTCGTCCGTATCGTCCGGCTGATACTTGTTCAGGAGAACGCCGTTGGTGACGAGCTGGATGATCTGGCCCACCACCGCAACGTTGGCGCCAAACCGGCCCGCTTCCTCACGGTTCACGTCAAGCTGCCACTCAATGCCCGGAAGCGGACGGTTGTCCTCCACATCGCGCAGGCCCTCGACGGTCACCATCTGGTCGAAGACACGCTCAGCCGTTGCCAGAACCTTGTCGTAGTCGTTCGACGTGATCTGGAGCTGGATGTCCTTGCCGGTCGGCGGCCCGCCCTGAACCTTGCGCACCTCAACTTTGATGCCGGCAAAGTTCGTGGCGTTGCGGATGTCTTCGAAAATGAATTCCGCCTTGCGCCGCGTCGCGTAAGGGGCAAGCTCCACCTGCAGCTGACCGATGGAGTCGGCCGGCGCTTCGCCCGCATCCGTGTTTGCCCCGCCCACATTGCCGCCGTTGGGGTAGGCAGAGGTGACAACGTGCTCCACGCCATCAACGGCGAGCACCTGCGCTTCCACCTCGCTCACCAGCCGCAGCGCTTCGCGCGCGCTCAGGTTGCCGCGGCCAGAGATGAAGATCACCGCAATGTCCGGCTCTTCTTCTACGAAGAACTCAACGCCGTTGTTGTTGGCCATGAAGGCCCCCATCACCGACACCGCGATCACCGCCACAAACACCATGGTGACGACGAAGCCGATGGCGTTGCCGGCAAGAAGCTTGAGGACGCGGATGTAGATCCCCGTGAAGCCCCGCACCTTGCCGATATCAAAGACCTGATCACCCTGCGGCGGCACGGGCTTTTGCCCCCGCGATTCCCACCGACCAGCAAGCTTGGTCGCGATGATGGCAGCCGCCAGGAACGCCGCCCCAGCCGCCGCAAACTTCATCCCGCCCGCCGATGCCAGGAGCGTCAGCGCCGCCATCGCTGACGCAGCGCCGGCAAACAGACCCACAATCAGCGAGTTGGACAATACGCCGCCAAGCACTGGCAAGAACACCAGCGCGGTAAATAGCGCCATGGTGAGCACGATGATCACCATGATCGGCAAGTAGCTCATGAACTCGCCCGGCACGCCTGGCCAGAGCAGCATCGGCATGAACGCAAGCAGCGTCGTCGCCGTGGACGAGACCAGCGGCCACACCATGAGCTTCGCCGCTTCCTTAAAGGCCGTCGCGCGCTGAACGCCCTCAGCCACCCGGCGGTCAGCGTACTCCACAATCACAATCGCGCCGTCGACCAGCAGGCCGACCGTCAGAACCATGCCGAACATGACCATCATATTGACGGTCATCCCCAGCCCCTGGAGCACCACAAAGCCCAGCAAGATCGAGGTGGGGATGGCGATCCCCACTAGCAGCGCCGATCGGAAGCCAAGCGCCGCGATGACCACGATCATCACGAGCACAATTGCGGTACTGATCGACGCCTCAAGCCCGCCCAGCACCTCGTAGATGAAGTTCGA
>CAKZYH010000116.1 GCA_937884725.1 uncultured Paracoccaceae bacterium | reverse complement strand
CTGCGATGGTTGCCCACATCAGGTCTCGGCAGTTGGCAGCACCTTATCCTGCCAGCTCTTGTTCTATCGACGGGCATGGCGGCCCTTTTAATGCGACTGTCCCGCGCGGTCATGCTAGAGGCGCTGGCCGAAGCTCATATTACCGCCGCCCGCGCGCGCGGTTTGGCCGAACTGCGCGTCGTCTTGATCAACGCGCTGAAAGGCGCCGCTGCGCCCCTAATTACAGACACAGGCGGCTATAATGGCGCAATACTCGGAGGATCGGGGCATGTCGAGGTCATCTTCGCCATTCCGGGTATCGGGCAGTATGCTGTCGAAGGGATTTTCAACCGCGACTATCCGGTGATCCAGGGCTACGTCCTCTTCACAGCTGCGGTCTATGTTGTCTTCAACCTGCTAGCTGATCTCGCGTGTCTCGTCGTCAACCCGCAACTGCGCCTTGGGGCACGTGTGGCATGAGGTTTGCGGTCGCGATCCTGATGGCCATCGCGGTTCTGTGCCTGCTGGCGCCGTTGGTCGCGCCGTACGCGCCCGATGCAATCGACATGCGAAACCGCCTGGCTGGACCGTCACTGGATCATTGGCTCGGCACCGACCATCTCGGTCGGGACCTGCTGTCGCGACTGATCTGGGGCGGGCGCAGCACGATCCTTCTAGCGCTCATCACAACGCTGGCCACGCTGGCACTTGGCCTCCTGATGGGCGCCGTAGCGGGCTACTTCGGCGGGCTGATTGATGACGGGATCGAGGGACTCGTCTTGTTGTTTCAGGGCTTGCCAGGCCTGTCATTCATGCTGGCCATAGCGGGCACATTGGGGCCAGGCGCGCTGTCGATCTTCATCGCGGTGGTCATCACGTCCTGGGCGGATTTCGCGCGCGTGGTGCGATCCGAAACACTGCGCCTGCGTGAGGCGCCTTGGGTCGAAGGGCTGCGCGCACTGGGCGCCGGACATGGCCGTATCCTTGCTATGCATGTGGTCCCGAACCTTCTTGGGCCCGTCTTGGTGCTCTTCACTCTGAGGCTCGGGCGGATCGTGCTGGCCATCGCCGCGCTCAGCTTTCTGGGCCTCGGCTTACAACCGCCCGCAGCGGAATGGGGCGTGATGATCAACGATGCGCGCGCCTATTACCGGGGCGCACCGATCCTGATGCTGGCACCTGGGCTTTGCATCCTGACCGTGGCCCTCTGTGTCAACCTCGTCGGAGACGGGCTACGTGACCGTTTGGCAGAACCGGATGGGCAAGAGGTCCTGCCGTGAGCCTGCTTTCAATCCGCGACCTCCAAGTGACGTTCACCACGCCCACAGGGCCCTTGAACGCCGTGGACGGCGTAAACCTAGATGTCGCTTCGGGAGAGATCGTCGCCCTTGTCGGACAATCCGGCAGCGGCAAGTCCGTGATCGCGATGGCGACCCTCGGGCTTCTACCCGCCAACGCGGCGGTTCGCGGTCAAATGTACTTTGATGATCGTGACTTGGGCGATCTGGGTCCCGCTGAAATGCGTCAGCTGCGCGGTGCAGGCATTGGGTTGATCCCGCAAAACCCAGGCGCCTCGCTGACGCCCGTTCTTTCGGTCGAAATGCAGATGCGCGAAACACTGCGCCGTCACGGACGACCCGCTTCGAACGGCGGTCCGCTCTTGGCTCAGATGGGCCTGCCCGCATCCGAAGGGCGTCGTCGCCGCTATCCGTTCGAATTGTCAGGTGGGATGAAACAACGCGCACTGGCCGCGCTTGGCGTAGCAGGGCGGCCCAAGCTCCTGATTGCTGACGAGCCGACCAAAGGTCTTGATGCACGATTGCGGGCGCAGATCGTCGAGACACTCGCATCTGCACGGCAGCAAGACGACATGTCCATGCTCGTTGTGACGCATGATCTGGACGTGGCCTTTGCCCTGGCGGATCGCGTCATCGTTTTGCGCGATGGCCGGATCGTGGAGCAGGGTCCGCCTGGCGCGTTGGCCACCAACCCGCGCGATCCCTATACGCGTGCGCTTGTCGCCGCTCAGCCGTCGCGCATGCCCATTCATAGCGCGATGCCGCCAGCAACGCCGCCGATCCTGTCCGCCCAAGCTGCGAGCCGCCGAATGAAGTCAGGCGGCCTTTTCGGTCGCCCCGTGACGGCTGTTGCCAACGCAAGCCTGAC
Source organism: uncultured Paracoccaceae bacterium (assembly GCA_937884725.1). Taxonomy (GTDB): domain Bacteria; phylum Pseudomonadota; class Alphaproteobacteria; order Rhizobiales; family Amorphaceae; genus Acuticoccus. Next base: position 9,908 of record CAKZYH010000116.1, on the reverse strand, counting down.
TTTGGCCCGAGGGGAGACCCTTGGCCTGACCGGGCCGAGTGGCTGCGGCAAGTCCACCCTCGCCCGGCTTTTGCTCGGACTGCTGCGCCCGGATGAGGGGCAGATTATACAAGCGTTGGATGGGCCGCTCTTTCGAAACGTCCAGCTGTTGTCGCAACATCCCGAAACTGCGTTTGACCCACGATGGCGATTAGAACGGTCGGTTATTGAACCATTTGCCATACATCATCTCGGCAGTCCTGAGGCCGCGCGCGCCGCCGCCTTACCGCTGCTGGACGCGCTCGACCTCTCACCCGATCTGCTGAAGCGCTTTCCCAGACAGGTCAGCGGTGGACAGTTGCAGCGCCTGGCGCTGGTGCGCGCCCTGCTTGTCGATCCTAAGGTTTTGATCCTCGATGAACCGACCTCCATGCTTGACGTGCTGACGCAATCCCAGGTCATGCATGCAATCAAAGAACTGCAGGACACACACGCGCTGGCGTGCCTCTTCATCTCCCACGACTTGGACCTCGCCGCGGCTTTCTCTCATCGGATTGCCGTCATGGACGCCGGGCAGATCGTGGAAACGGCTCCGAGTGGCCAGGTGCGCCTTGCACCGCAAAGCGACGCTGCCCGTCGCCTGACCGAAGCCTTCGATGCCGGCCGCGCCCATGTCGCCTGAGCCGCCTTGGATCCGAATGGGCGCCGCAGCGTTCTGGCGCGCCGCATGGGAGGCTTCTGTAGCAGACAACCCCCGGTGGGAGGATGCAGAGGCCGATGAGGCGTTCTGGTCTGACTACGCCCCAAACTATGATGAGCGCAGCCCTTTGGCGGCATGCGCGACCGACCTCATAGCCGATTTGCGCAGCTTGGTTCCAGCGGACGGAACGCTATTGGAGATCGGGTCCGGTACGGGCGCGTTCACCCGCCTCTTGGCACCAAGCCTCTCAGCCATCACCTGTGTGGAGCCATCCCCTGCGATGCGTCAGGCGTTCGATGCCGCTTGGGATCATCCGATGCGAGTTGAGAGCATCCCGACCGACTGGCTCGCCGCGCCGGACGGGTTACGCGCCGATGTCGTCCTCTGCGCGAACGCCCTCTATCGCACAGTTGATATTGCAGCCGCGCTGACAAAGATGACCCAGGCCGCGCGAAAGAGCGTTGCATTGGTCCAGTCAGTCGGTCGCCCCTACACAAGCCCATTGAAGATCGTTGAGAACGGCTACGCTTGGGAGCGTGAGCGGGCAGATGCCCTGAGCGACGTGTTACAGGCGCTCGGATCGAATTACGAACGGCGAGACTATCAGGTTCGTCGGCCCGATGGCGAAAGCCACGTTACGCTCCTCACTTGGCCCGGCATCGCTGGCCCCTGACAAAAGGCAGAAGCGCATCGGGGTCCTCAAGCGGGAAACCGCGCCGACGCTTCATGCAGGTAGTCTCGCGCCGCACGATCGGTTGCCCGTCACTTCGGCGGGTAGAAAATGGCCCCGGGCCAGTAAGCGCGCGGCAGGTCCATACCGACAGGAAGCGCCCGCCCCGTGGCCAAATGGTCCGGCAATAGATGCGTGTGCGGGCCGTTAGGGGATTGTGCGTCAGGGGGCGGGATCTGACCCTGTACCTCAATGCGACCGAGCGCCGTTTCGACAACCCTAGTCGGGCTTTCCGCCACAAGCGCGCCACCGACCTTCGGGAGAGCTTTCTCAAACGGCAAACTGCCGGCGGCCTCCAGCGCTTGGCGGGCAGGACCGGATCCCACACGCACGCAAAACCGCGCCTCTTTACGCCCAAGGCCCAGGTCGAAAAGCTGCGTTTCACCGTTCAGAAGCAACGCCTTCTCATCTTCCCCCAAGTCTTTGACCGTCTCGGCCACGGGAAGTCGCCCGCGTTCCCGTTTGACCGCCAAGACGACACGAGATGCGCTTTGCAAGCCCGCGGGGTCGAAGGTAAGCGCTCGCACGTCTTCGTTGATGACCACCCTGAGTGCGCCATTTTGGGTCCGCGCGAGCAAAGTATCGCCGTCGCAGGACACCTGCGTGGCTTCGCCTGGGGCAGCCGTAAACTCGGCCACGGCACCGACAACGCCCATAACCCAAGTCCCACGCCCTGCCTCAAGGGAGGCAAAGACAAACTCACGGATGTCCTCCGTTGTCCAAGGGAGCCGTCTACAGGCCACGCCCAATTGGCTCAGACGGTCGGGGATTCGCTCCCAAACCTCTTGCCGCCACTCCTCGGGCTTGATCCGCCAACCATCCATTTCGTCACCACTTCGGCCGCAGCCGCGGCACCAGCCGGTCGCCTCGTCAAGCTTGCAAACTCCGGTGCAGGGACTGGCAATTGTCATGAAGCAACCTTGTTCAATGTGACCGCAGCTATGGCACGGTCGTTGAGGTCATTGATAAGCATCTTTGCGACCTAAAGCTGTCCCGGCAGAACCGTCAAGAACCGCCCGCAACAGGTTTCACAAGGGTTTTGCTATAGGCTTTCGCACAATGGCCAACCACTCAAGATGAGTATGGAACTGATCGCGCAAGCCCGATCCGCGCCCCGACCGTTTGCGCGAACACCAGCACCGCAAAAGCCAGAGCATTCGTCCAAAAGATGAACCAAAGCACGTCTGGTGCGAATGCTGTTTCAGACGCGCCCAAAAACAGGCTCGCCACAAAAACCGTGCCCTGCTGGCCTGCCCATGCCGCAAGAAACGCAATCGGCAATCTGACGAGGGCGCCGAAGGCCTCCGTGTGTGACAAGGCAAGAAACGCGGCACCCACTGCTGCGACGGCTGATATGCCCAGAGCGAAGCCCCAAGCAAACGTCATTGCATCAAGCGGATATCCAAGAAAACCGAACCCGACGACCTGATTGGCAAACCAACCGAGGCCCGCCAAAACAACTGAATCCAGTAGCGACAACGTCAGTGACGCCAAAACAACAATAACCACAAAAGGCATCAAACAGGCCAGCGCGAAGCTTAAAAGGATCGCTATCGAAACGACAACGCCCATCCAGATATGCGACGATCCCGACAGACCGGTATTCATGCTCAGGTCTCCTTCGCAATTCGATCTTGGATAAAGCTCATGACGCAATGTCAGTGACCATAACTGCCCCTGATACAGGAACCTAGCAAAGCGGCGCCCCAGGGCAAAACTTGATTGCCATTCGACCCCATTGAACTTTGCCTCGACCATCGTAACGACGTTTGCCGCAATCAGCGGCTTTCCAGAACTCGGCACGACCAAGATGCTGGCGAATGAGCGTCTCGTTCGTAGCTGCTGTCATCACATCGGATGCGATGTCACGGGCTACTTTCTCGCCGACGATAGAATTGCCATGGACTTCAAAGCCAACCATTCGACGTCACGCGCGGGTAAAGCATTGGTGGTATCCCGTGCAAAATTATTGCGTTCTGGTTAATCGCTGAGTGGGCCAGATGCACGATCGCCAACCGGGAGGTCGGGAAAGCGCGCTTGAACTCTCTCTGCAAACGCGACGTCTCGGGCCGCTTCCCCGGTCAGCCCGACACGTGGACCGGTCACGATGATCGATGTTGGAGCGGACCGCCCTAGCGCCGCAAAACTGGCCTCGGCATCCGGCTCCATCACGATGCAAACTGGCATTCCGGCCGCGCGCAACAGGTCGGCTTTGACAATCGCACCGAGGATCTCGCTGCTGCCGGGTGGGACCACAATGGCGACGCGATGACGGGTCTTTATCGGTCGACTGGTCCGACCCGCGCGCTGCCAAAGGCAATTCAGATGCGCAAGGCCGATCGCGATGTCTGCAGAGGATCGGGTGTTGCTTTGCCACCCGTCCGCAAACGCAGCGCACACCTCATCGACCACCCGTGCCCGGGTGCGCAGATCCGTTTGCGCGGTCCAAGGCAAGTCAGGCAGAGCTGCGGCATCACACGTCATCAGACTGTCAGCAAACCGAGCAATCGTCACGGTCGCCGCGCCAGCATCTGGTCCCTGCACCCGGTGGCGTTCGGCTGCGCGGTCAAACGCGATCATCGCGTGGTCAACGTCACAGGGCGCGACGCCAAGCGGCGCATTAATCAGCCCTTGCGGCGCGGGATCGTCGGCCAGCTGCATCGGCCAGCGTGGAAACCGCCGCGCCTTCGTCCAGCCTGCGCTCAGCACGGTAACCTGGCTGTGCCGCGGGTCGACAGAAATGCGCGACATGAGCCCACAGACGTCATCGGCCTTGCCCTCGAGCCATTGCAGAAAGATGCCGTTTCCCGAGAACAAGACCCCCGAGACATGGTTTCGGCGGTTACTTTCCACCGCCTCATTGACGATTGTCGAGACGGATGAGCGCGCGATCTCGGGGGTTGCGCGGCTTGCATGGGCCAGCCGAAAAACCCGCGGTTCGTCTGGCACGGCCAACATCACGTGTTCCATGCACGCTATCCCTCAAAGAGGGCCGGATGCGACAGGTCTATTGACGACGGCCAGCATTGGGATCGGCGACATGTGCGTCTCAAGCCTTCCGGTGCACCCCGCCCGGTCCAACATGTCTGATGGCAGGTCTCCTGGCTTGCGGGTCATCGCTTCTCCGGACCTTCCCGGGTGCCGCAGCTTGGTCGGCCGCCCAGTGGTATCTCCGGTGTCGCTCGCCGCTTACAGTTGCGGGGGCAGCCGCGGATTTGCTCACCCTTCAAATAGGTTGGCGCACCGCGTTCCCTTTTCAGGCGAGTCCCGCATCCGGAGACTCGCGCACCATCAACGCCAGTATGATCCGTTTTGAGACACTGTAAAGCACAAGTTACAGTTGCAGTGTCAAGAAACGACTACCGCCAGAGAATGCTAGCGAGGTCAGGCTGCCGAAACCCCGGCCCCTTCAGGACTTTGCCATCGTCCCGCAGAACAGGGCGGCCATCGGCCCCGAGCTTGGACATGTTGGAGGAATGCACCTCTGCCATTGCATCCTGTTTAAGCTGGTGCAGGCCGAACTCAAGAAACGTGCCATCGAGCACATATTGGATGTCGCAAAGCGCATCGAGCGCTTCGACAAGATCGCCTGCTTCGACAGCCGCGCGCAGTTCGGCCACTTCCTCCTCAAGGATGTCGAGCCGCATCTGCGCGCGCTGTTCCGGGATTGTCGGCACGTTCTCGACCGGCACGTCAAACGCCTCATGCCATTCGCGAACGATGGAAAGCGTGTCACTCGCCATCAGAAATCCCAATCCTCATCCTCGGTCGCCACCGCTTTCCCGATGACATAGGACGAGCCGGAGCCCGAGAAGAAGTCGTGGTTCTCGCTGTCGGTGCTGAGCGCGGCGAGGATTGCGGGGTTAACCTCGCAGGCGGCCGGCGGGAAAAGCGCCTCGTACCCCAAATTCTGCAGCGCCTTGTTGGCGTTGTAATGCAGGAAGGCCTTCACATCCTCGGTCAGACCAAGGTCATCATATATCTCCTCGGTATAGCGCGCCTCGATCTCGTAAAGGTCGAAGAGAAGCGCGAAGGCGAAATCCTTCAACTCGGCGCGCCCGGCTTCGGACAGGCGCTCCTGTGCGCGCTGGAACTTGTACCCAACATAGTAGCCGTGGATCGCCTCATCCCGGATGATAAGGCGAATGAGATCGGCGGTGTTGGTCAGCTTCGCGCGGCTGGACCAGTACATCGGCAGATAGAAGCCTGAATAGAACAGGAACGACTCGAGGAAGACGCTGGCGATCTTGCGCTTTAGCGGGTCGCCGCTTGCGTCGTATTTCTCAAGGATCAAGCGCGCCTTTTCCTGCAGATGCGGGTTTTCTTCAGACCAGCGGAAGGCCTCGTCCACTTCCTTGGTCTGGCAGAGCGTCGAAAACACGGACGAATAGCTGCGCGCATGGACGGATTCCATGAAGGCAATGTTGGTCAGCACGGCTTCTTCATGCGGCGTCTGGACATCCTTCATCATCGCAGGCGCGCCGACTGCACCCTGGATCGTGTCGAGCAGCGTGAGACCTGTGAAGACGCGGATCGTCAGTTGCTGCTCTTCCGGCGTCAGCGTCGCCCAGCTTTGCACATCATTGGACAGTGGCACCTTCTCGGGCAGCCAGAAGTTCACCGTCAGGCGGTTCCAGACCTCCAGGTCCTTGTCGTCCTGCAAACGGTTCCAGTTGATCGCGCGGGGAATAGCGCGGGTTTCGATCATGTCTTTCATTATCGGTATCCTTTGATCAAAGCGTGCAGGACACGCAGCCCTGCACTTCCGTCCCTTCGAGGGCGGATTGGCGCAGGCGGACGTAGTAGATGGTCTTGATGCCCTTCTTCCAGGCGAGGATCTGGGCGCGGTTGATGTCGCGGGTTGTCGCCTCGGCCGGGAAGAACAGCGTCAAGGACAGGCCCTGATCCACATGCTCTGTCGCAGCGGCATAGGTCGCGATCAGCGCCTCGGGCCCGATCTCATACGCATCGCGGTAGTATTCGAGGTTGTCGTTATCCATGAACGGCGCGGGGTAGTAGACGCGGCCGATTTTGCCCTCTTTCCGGATCTCGATTTTCGACACGATGGGGTGGATCGAGGAGGTTGAGTTGTTGATGTAGCTGATCGACCCCGTTGGCGGAACAGCTTGAAGGTTCCGGTTGTAGAGGCCATGCTTCATGACAGCTTTCTTCAGTGCAGCCCAATCGCCGCGGGACGGAAGCTCAACACCGAAACGCGCCATGAGCGCCGCAACGGTTTCGGTCTCGGGCAGCCAATCACGGTCGGTGTATTTGTCGAAGAAGCTGCCATCGGCATACTTGGATGTCTCGAAATCCTTGAAAGTCTTGCCCTTCTCCCGGGCGATGGCGTTGGACGCACGGATGGCGTGATAGGCCACGGCGGCGAAATAGACCCGGGTGAAGTCGATGCCCTCGGGTGACCCGTAATGGATATGCTCCCGCGCAAGGAACCCGTGAAGGTTCATCTGGCCGAGGCCCACGGCATGGGCTTCGTCATTGCCGCGCCGAATGGACGGCACAGAGTCGATGGCCGACATCTCGGAGACCGCTGTTAGCGCGCGGATAGCGCTTTCGACTGTCGCGCCGAAATCCGGGCCATCCATCGTTTTGGCGATGTTCAAAGACCCAAGGTTGCAAGAAATATCAGTTCCGAGGTGTTTGTATCCGAGGTCATCATTGAATTCAGACGCCTCGTTCACCTGCAGGATCTCGGAGCAGAGGTTCGACATGGCGATCCGGCCCGCGACGGGGTTAGCGCGGTTCACCGTGTCCTCGAACATCATGTAGGGATAGCCCGACTCGAATTGGATCTCGGCCAGCATCTGGAAGAACTCGCGTGAGTTGATTTTGCTCTTCCGGATGCGTTTGTCGTCGACCATCTCGTCGTATTTCTCGGTCACCGAAATGTCCGAGAACGGCACGCCATAGACGCGTTCCACGTCATGAGGCGAGAAGAGGTACATCTCCTCATTCCCCTTGGCCAATTCAAACGTGATGTCCGGGATCACCACACCCAAGGACAGCGTCTTGATGCGGATCTTCTCGTCAGCGTTCTCGCGCTTGGTGTCGAGGAACCGCAGAATGTCCGGGTGGTGGGCGTTGAGGTAGACCGCCCCCGCGCCCTGTCGTGCTCCAAGCTGGTTGGCTTAGGAAAAGCTGTCTTCGAGCCGCTTCATCACCGGGGTGACGCCCGAGGATTGGTTTTCGATCCCCTTAATCGGGGCGCCATGCTCGCGAAGGTTCGTCAGCATCAGGGCCACGCCGCCGCCGCGCTTGGAGAGCTGCAGGGAGGAGTTGATCGATCGGCCGATGCTTTCCATGTTGTCTTCGACGCGGAGCAGGAAACACGAGATCAGCTCACCGCGTGACTTCTTCCCTGCGTTCAGAAACGTCGGCGTCGCGGGTTGGAAGCGGCCCGCGATGATCTCGTCCATGAAGGACATCGCCAGCGCCTCGTCCCCCCGCGCAAGGGCGAGGGCGACCATGACAACCCGATCCTCGTAACGCTCCAGATACCGCTGCCCGTCACGCGTCTTCAGCGTGTAAGAAGTGTAGTACTTGAACGCGCCGAGGAAGGTGGGGAAGCGGAACTTCTTGGCATAGGCCGCATCCCAGATCTTGCGTTGAAAATTCTTGGAGTACTGATCCAAGACCTCGGGTTCGTAATACCCCTCATCCACGAGATAGCCGAGCTTCTCGTCGAGCGAGTGAAAGAACACCGTGTTCTGGTTGACGTGCTGCAGGAAATACTGCCGTGCCGCCATGCGGTCCGCGTCAAACCGGATATGCCCGTCCTCGTCATAAAGGTTCAGCATCGCGTTCAGTGCGTGATAATCGAGTGCGGTGTCCGTGCCGCTTATGTTCAAGCTGTCGTCAAGCATTCCATCCCCCAGAATTTTTTCAGCCCGGCGCGGACGCGGGCGATGTCGGTGTCGGTGCCAGCAAGCTCAAACCGGTGGAGCACGGGCACATTGCATTTGCGTGAGATCACCTCCCCCGCCAGCGCGAAAGTCGGGCCGAAATTGCGGTTTCCCCCGGCGATCACGCCCCGCAGAAGCGCGCGCCGGGTTGGGTCGTTCAAGAAACGGATCACCTGCTTCGGAACCGCGCCGCGCCCTTCGCCATCGGCATAAGTCGGGCAGATCAACACAAAAGGATCGTATGGGCGGGGCTGATCGTCTCCGGAAATCGGGATGCGCAACGCTGGCAGGCCGAGGCCCGCCACAAACCGCGCCGTGTTGCTCGAGCGTGAAGAGAAGTAGACGATTTTTGTCGCTGGCCCCACCATCGGAGTCAGGACAGTCGGCCGATCAGGTCAGGACGGAAGCCTGCCCAGTGATCTTCGCCCGCGACGACCACCGGAACCTGACGGTATCCAAGCTCACTGACATGGGCGAACGCTCCATCATCTTCGGTCAGGTCGACCACTTCATAGTCGAGGCCACGTGCTTCGAGTGCGCGCGTTGTGGCCGTGCATTGGACGCAGGCCGGTTTGGAGTAAACGGTGATGCTCATGTATTGGTCCCTCATTCTGCCTTTATTGTCGGGCCGAGGGACACGAAGCGCTCCGCGAGCGGGACAACCCCTACGGACCACCTACGCACCCCAAGGCCCTCCGCCTTTGGTTGTCGTCTTCCGTCACGGCAGGTCTCCTGGCTCGCGGGTCTTGGCTCAGCTGGCCTTCCCGGGACGCATCCCAGTGGCGTGTCAGCGTCGCTCGCCGCTCACAGTTGCGGGGGCAGCGCCGGATTTGAACCTGTCCATTCGCACCGGCTTCCCTCTTTCGTCCCCGAGTCGCCCCGAGGAACCATGACACCACCAATAGGGAGCACGGCTTCTAACCTGTCAATATGTTGTGTGTAGCGTGAGGGAATTTTCCATGGCTGTGTGGACGGACAGATTTGTGTCGCCAGACTTGAAAACCCAATCTGCACGGACTCACGCTATGTCTCGGCTGTGCTTCTTTTGGCTCTGAGCGTCCGCAAACCAATGTGCTGCACTGAGAATCAAAGACCGCCGAGCGTAGTCTGAACTACACCTTCGAGCGCCAGGACGCGATCGTTTTGACAACTTAGCTCATGGTTATTGGGCCCACGTTAGGCGTCGACTAGTGCATGTTAACTGCGCCAACACCTCCATGAATGCGCACGGGCAGACGAGTACGCCCGCGGAATCCTTAGCGATAACTGCATGCCAAGCAACCGACCGACGGAGCACAAAGTCGCCTGAACGCCAATGTGGCACATCGTATAGTATTGATTTGCAGCGGGAAATCGGCTGAGAAACGCCTCTGCACAGGCGACATCCTGATCGCGACCGCAAGCAACGCCATTATGGGGGATTTATTGGGGGATCAACTAGAATCCAATGCGCTTATATTATTGAATTATATACATGATTTTGGACTAGATGGTGCGGTCGAGAAGACTCGAACTTCCACGGGAGTTACCCCACAGCGACCTCAACGCTGCGCGTCTACCAATTCCGCCACGACCGCAC
>CAKZYH010000115.1 GCA_937884725.1 uncultured Paracoccaceae bacterium | reverse complement strand
TCTACACCGACGGCACCGAGGTCTTCATCAACGGCGAGTTCGTCGCGACGTTCGACATGACACCGCCCGCCATCGAAGGCGCCGCCTTCCTCATCGGCAGCGCGGTCGACAACACGGACCCGTTCGTTGGCAGCATTGGCGCGATGCGGATGTGGGACGTGCCGCTCCGGCCGCAATACATCACGAACTACCGCCTGCGACCCCTGTTGTCGGAGGAGCTTGGCGATCACCCCGACATCGAATCGCTCAACGCCTTCAGCGAATTTTCCGAAGGTGACTTCTTCATGGTGGATTCAGCTGAGGTCGAATAGCGTCCGCAATGTAGCAACACACTTTAGATTTAGGAGACACACATGAGGCTATTGCTCGCTGCCATGATGGCCGTGACCCTTGCGGTTGGCGGTACGACCTTTGCGCCGGAAGTGTCTGCGAAAAATATCAAGATTGGCGGCGAGATTAAGGGAAACCCGCCCGGCACTGGCCCCTCACGCACGTCTGCCGCGCCGCGTTCAATTCTGACCAAGCGGACCAATCCGAACCAGCGTACCGAAACGCGCCGCTTGGAACGGCAGGACGCGGCCGCCAGGGCGGCTGAGCAGGCGCAACGCCGCGCCGAGCGCGCTGCCCGCCAAGCAGCAAGACGAGCATCTGGCAACTTTATCTCCATTCACGTCTCCAACGTGAAGAAACGTGCCACCAAGTCGCCAAAGGCCAGCACCTCGAAGCAGGGCAACCGCTCGAAGGTCAAAGCGTCCAGCGGGCGTACCACACCCGCACGCTCGCGCAGCCGCACTCGCAGCCCCGAGCGCACCCGCGCAGTCGCCAGCACCAGCCGGCAGCGCTCGCCGACCCGTCAGCGGCCCGCCCAAAACAGCAACCGCTGGAGCATGGAAACGCTGGTGAACGGTGTGCCCCGCCGCCAAAACCCGGCGCCCAGAACCCAGAGAAGCCAAAAGGGCGAGCGCTACAGCGTCCAAGCGGTCAACCACGCCCGCCGCCCGCCCAACACTTAGGTACGGTCGAAGTCCACCAACACGCCATGGCGCAGCCCCTTCGCGCCATGGCTGACGCCGCGACTTTCCCATAAAACAAGCGCGCCGCGCGCCGGCTAAGACGTCCACGCGCTACCCGCCCGGCCCGCGATTAGCGCTCCGCCAAGATCTCGCCGGGATCGTTCATCGCGCGGTACTTGCCCAAATCGACCTTGTTGAGCACCGCGCCAGTCAGCGGCAGGCGAGGCGACCCGCCGGAGCTCGCAAGCGCATAGCGGATCGCCTCCGCCCGCGTCTGCTGCCACTCGATGACGAGAACTAGCGCATCCAGCCAATCGGCCACCCGCTGCACATCCGCTTGCGGCGCCAAGCTCGTCAGATCGAAGATGATCAAATCGTACGACTGCCGCGCCGCATCCAAAAAGCCGCCGAACGCACGCCCATACAGCGTCCCCATCGGCTGCCCGGTGCTGTCGCGCGGCACGGACACGACATGCGTGCCCGAAATCACCTCGGTCCCCTCAGCCAGCGACACTGAGCCGTCCACCAGCTTGTGGAAGTCGCCGTAGGGCCGCAGCTTGGGATCGAGCACGCCGGCATCGATCAACATCACGCGCCAGCCCGCCTCCACTGCAACATCGGCCAGGCCCCAAGAGAGGCTCGTCTTGCCCTCCTGCGCGCGCGCGGACGATACGCCCAGCAACTGTCCCGATGTGATGTTGCTGCCCATCACGCTCGCCAGCACCCGCCGCATGGTCAAAACGCCAATGGACGCGGCACGGCTGTTGGCCGATCTCGAACGCGCCCCGGAAAGTATCTTACCTATGCCCTTGCCGCCTGGCATCCCCGCTTTGCCCATTGCCCGGGTGCGCGGAATGATCCCTAGCGAGGGCACGCCAAACGCACGCTCCACATCGAGCCGAGTGCGGACGCGGGTCTCAAAAAGCTCCCGCGCCAGAGCCCCCAACGAGGCGAGCATCAGCGCGAAAATCGCTGAGCCCGCAAAAATGGCCAGATCGCCCGGCCCCTCGGCATCCACCGGCACCGTTGGCCCCGTGATGATGCGCACAATGGCGTCAGATCCGGGAACACCCTCAATGTCGTTGCCGACGCCCAAGGTCGAGAATGCTGCGGTGTAGGCGTCGGTCACCGCGCGCACCACGTCGACCGCGACACCTGGGTCGTCAGCGCCGAACGCGGCATAGAGCACCGAGCTGCGGGCAATCCCGCGCGTGGTCAGCTCGTCGCGAAACTCTTCATAAAGGCGCTGCCGCCCCACCGGATCGGCCGGCATTTCGGTCTGCGTGCGCGCCAGATACACCGTGAACGCCTGATCAACGACGAGGTCGGAGTTGAGCAGCTCCACTTGGTTCTGGATGAACAGCGGGTTTAGCGGTTCACCCGCCAACGGGCTCGCCTGCCGGTCGAGCTGGCGCGCCACGGTCCCGCTGCGGCTTGTGATCTCGTCGAGTTCGCGCTCCACTTCCGCGAGCGCCGCGGCCACCTTGCTGGCGCTCTCCAGCTCCAACGCCTCCAGATCGATCCGCGCCCGCGCGACCGTGCTGCGGGCGCGGGTGCGCTGGCGGTCCAAATCGCTGATCTGCGCATTCACCTCCGCCGCTTCACGGCGGACCTGCAAAAGACGCGTGATTGGCGTCAACTCCCGGTCCACCAAAGACTGCAGCCGCTCGTCCTCTTGGGACAGGATCTCTAGCTGCTCTTGCTTGGCTTCGACCTGCCGACCAACTCCCTCAATCTCAGTGTTCGCGGAGGTGATTTGCTCCTCCAGCCGCTCCTTGCGCGACTGGTTGAGGTTGAGTTCTGAGCGCAAAATCGCCAGCTCGTCGGCATAAAGCCGCCTCAGCTCCGGGTCGTTGGCCCGGTCGCTCAGCGAGGCCGGGACCTCGAAGTCCCGCTCTCCGGCCCGTTCCGCCAACAGCCTGGCGCGCCGGATCCGCAGTTTCGCCTCCGACTGCGCGATCAGCTCCAAGTCGCCCCGAAGCCCGATCGATTGCCGCTCGAGCTGCGCCATCTGCTGGTTGTCGTGCATGCTGTCGATCAGCATGCGCACTTCGGACGTGTAGACCTTGGGCCGTAGCGCGATGAACGCGACGCCGAGCGCTAGCCCCAAAACGGTCAACGCAATAAAAAGATCCAACTGCCGCACGATGGATCGCGGATGAATGATCTCGTCGATCGTACGCAGACGCAAAGCATCAGGCAGCTGCCATATCGTGCGTGGGGCTGCCCTCATCGCGCCAGCGACCAGACGTAGGCTGTGTTGCAGACAAACGCGAGCGTCGATCCTCGGAGGATCCCGTCGGCGCGACTACAGGCCAACCGGCTGAGCGCCCGCCCCAGCGGTGCAACCGTCTGTTCGCCCGAAGGGCCGGCCTCGTGCATCAGAGCCACATTGATGTACGCCAATTGCGGTGTGCCCCGCGTTACTTTCACTGCCTCGCCGCGCCTCCCGGCACGAGGATCGTCCCAGACAACGTATCCGAAACCGCGGTTGCTTGTCTGCAGCGAACGGTCTGTCGGACGAACTCTCGGTTAATCAGCCGCGCGACATCGCACCGAATGCTCGTTTACAAGTAATAATTAAGAATTGTTCAGCTGATCCCACTTGTTGTTCGAAGTGTGGCGACAGCTTGATGCGGAATAAGATATGCCACAGTTGGCGAGATCGGTCATTTACATGACAGAATCTCATCATAAAAATGCTGCATTGCTGAGTTGAGACGCGATAGCCAAAAAAAGCTTGAGCTTACAAGCGGGTGGCCCTGACGCCATGGTTCGGATCAAGGCTTACGCTGATGTCATTTTGAAGCAAATACCAGGTTAGGCAGCGCCTTTAACGCACTGGTTTTGCCAATTCGACCCGACAAAGCGCAAAGCAACTGAAGGTTGCGCTCTGCAACCATCAGGCACGCAGAGCTGGTTGTTTTCCACACTGAGCAGAGCTGCGACCGGAACCTAACCAGTTAGGGCGACGGATCGAATCTTGTCCTTCGTCCTCCACGCTTATTAAGGAGATCAGGCTATAACCTACGTCGAAGACAGCTTTCGCTACGGAGGACGGCGAGCAGATAATGAGCACAGCTTCGCCAACTTTCTGCGACTGTGCAGCCGTCACGCGTTGCCACGTCGGCGGGTGCAACCACGCTCGGTTGAGGTTTTTCGTCCACAACGCGATCCCGTTCATGAACGCGGCACAGATCTCGCAATTGGACAAAAAGAGTGCGTGGGCACACAATATCAAATGATGTTGAACGAACAGTATCGGCCGGCGACTGCGGCGCCCCGCAGTTGGGACCTGCGGGCATTCCACCGCCTGCCGGTGCTGGGCGATATCGGCTGCTTCGTGCTGTCCGGTTTTGCAACCTATGCGTACATCGCCAACGGTGCCATTGGCACCACGTGGGCCACCGGGCTCATCTTGATCGGTGCGCTTGTGTTTACACTTGCGCTCGAAGGATCTCGCGCGAGCGAAACTCTCACCAGCAAGATCCAGCCCAAATCAATTCGCCTACTCGTGCAGTCGACCTTTGTCGCGTTCGCGCTCCTCGCTATCACCGTCATTGTCGTTGGCATCGATCAAACCGCAGCGCGATCTTGGCTGATTACTTGGTTTGCCTTCGCGGTCGCAGTGTCGATCAGCTACCGGCTCATCTTGTCATTCGTTGTCCGCGCCGCGTTGCGCGGCGGCAAGCTCAACCGCCGTATCGCTGTCTACGGCGGCGATGAGATCGGCGCATCGCTGTTGGAATATTTCAGTGCTGACGAGGGCTCGCGCGCCCAAATCCTTGGCTTCTACGATGAACGTCGCGATCGGGTGCCCGACCACATCGTGGGCTACACCCGCCTTGGCGGCCTCGACGCGCTGGAAGCGGCTGCCTTCTCCGGCCAAATCGACGAAGTCGTGATCGCCCTTCCGCTCAGCGCCTCCTCACGGGTTGGCGAGATCACAAATCGCCTTGCGGACGCACCGGTCACAATCCTCGTAGCACCCGACCTTAAAATCCTGCAGCTGTTCGACCGGCCCATCGAAGAGGTGTTCGGCGTGCCGATGCTGCAGGCCATGAACCAGCCGATCGAAGGCTGGGGCCGGATCGTGAAGTTCCTGCAGGATCGGTTGATTGCTGGCCTGATTCTCATCCTCGCATCGCCCCTATTCTTGGCGATCGCAATTGCCATCAAGCTCTCGTCCAAGGGGCCCGTGATTTTCCGCCAAACCCGGCGCGGCTGGAACGGTTCGGCCTTCGAGATCCTCAAATTCCGTACCATGCGGGTGGAGGCGGCCCAATCGGAGGGCTTGGAGCAGGCCCATCGCGACGATCCCAGAGTGACCACCGTCGGGTGGTTCTTGAGGCGCACCAGCTTTGATGAGCTTCCCCAACTCATCAACGTCCTGCGCGGCGACATGAGCCTCGTCGGCCCCCGACCCCACGCCATGGGCACCCGGGCAGAAGGCCGCCTGTTCGAAGAATCGGTCGAAGACTACATGCGCCGCTACCGCGTGAAGCCTGGCATGACCGGTTGGGCGCAAGTGCACGGCTGGCGCGGGGAAACCGACTCGGTCGGAAAGCTCGCCATGCGCGTGCGCTACGACATTGAGTACACCGAAAACTGGTCGCTCTGGCTGGATCTTTACATTCTGATGATCACGCCGCTCGCGCTGCTCTTCCGTTCGCACAACGCCTACTGACGCCCCCCGCCGCCCTTAAACGGGCGGCGGCACGCTTTACGAGGTCGCCCCGTCTGCGCGAGCGCGACCAGGGCGCAGTAGGGACGCAGCCGTCAGGTCGTACCGGCGCATCCGCGCACACCACACAATCTGGAACCCGTTAGTGGCGGCCATGAACATCAGACGCGCCAGCGCGATCCCAACCACGCCCATTGCCGTCCCCATGACAAAGATCAGCCCGACATAAACGGCAAACAGCGTCAGCCGAGCCTGCAAGTAAGGCCGTTCGCCGCCCACGAGCAGCAAGAATTGCTGGCTCAGCCCGATGAAGGCCGTCGTCAGGCTGCCGACGCACAGAATGATAAGCACCGTGAACATGGCCGGCGGACCCTCGCCAAAGAGCGAGAGGACGGCCGAGCCAAAAAACCAGATGAACACAAACCCGCACAGCGCCGCGCTGAAGGAAAAGAGCGAGAAGAAGCCCAGCAGTTGCTGCGCGGAATGCCGGTCGTTCTGCTTCAGGCGGGCCGCAATCATCGGTCCGCCGATCGTCTCCGATACCATCCCCGGCAAAATCAAAAGCAGCGAAATCCGGTACGCGATGTAGTAAGCGGCTGCCGCATCGATCCCCACCAGGACGCCTACCAGAAACGTCGTGATGTAGTTCTCCCCCGCGATCGCCACCTGAACGAGAAAGAAGTAGACACTCTCCCGGCTCAGCCCGAGGAGATCTCGCCGCGCCGGCAGCTTCGCTGACAGCCAGCGATACCCTTCGGATCGAAAGAACGCGATCAGCTGATACGCGACCACGATCACAAGCAGCCCCGTGGTGACCAGCAAGAAGGTGCCCGCCGTGGGCCGCCAAGCCGAGTTGTAGATCACCAAGATCGTCACGCAAATTGCCACCCGCCAGATGTTCTCGCGGGGAATGAGCGCCATCCCCATGCGCATCTGTGACCGGAAATAGGCGGCCATAAATTCGGACAGCCCGTAGATTGCCCCAAACACGGCAATCGCCGGGATCATCTCATAGACCTTCTCCTTTTCGCCCGGGATTGCGGCGGCAATCGCAGCGCCTGAAAACAGCAGCACCTGCCCCAGAAGCAACAAAATGACTGAGAACTTCAGGATCGCAGCGTTGTTCGCCTTCGCCGCTTCGCCCACGTGCTTGACCACCACATAAGGCTGGCCGAGCGTGCCCAAGAAGCCGATGCCGACGGCGAGCGCGAACGTATAGAGGAACAAGTCATAATATTCGGGCGTCAGGATAAATGTCAGGCCCCACAGCATGACGAAGCTGATGACCGTGCTCGACAGGCGGGACGCGGCAGTCAGGATGATGCGCCCAAGTCCCACATCCGCCAGCCGCGACAAGATGGTGGACGCGAGCGAAACAGGTGCCTGTCCGCTCCCGCCTGATGAGTGTGTCGGCTCTCTCATCGCGCTGGTTGGCGTTGTGTACGCCCAACACTCGGTGTTCGCACCACATTGCC
The DNA here is from genome assembly GCA_937884725.1 of uncultured Paracoccaceae bacterium. Taxonomy (GTDB): domain Bacteria; phylum Pseudomonadota; class Alphaproteobacteria; order Rhizobiales; family Amorphaceae; genus Acuticoccus. The sequence continues at coordinate 4,851 of CAKZYH010000115.1, read as the reverse complement.
ATGCGGCCCCTCCACCGGCGCACTTTGCCCCTCAACTGGGCCAGAGTTCTGAAACGCGCCGAAGAAAAACCAGAGCAACGCCGCCGTCTTGATGGTTAAAAATCCCATCGTGATCATCATGCCGGTCGCGATGTAGATCGCCGTCGCATGCAGCATCCGCTTTTGCTCCGGTGTGTCGACGCGCGCCGCGAAAATCAGCCACACCCACAACACGATCGTGCCGATCAGCGAGTGTGTGATGATGAGGTACACAAGGCCCGAATCGATCACTGTGTCGATGAATGCAGGGTCCGACAGCCCCACCCAGTCAATCGGCTTCAAGCTCGCAATCAGCTCAGACGTGAAGGCAAAGCGGCCAGGCAGGTTGTCGATCCCGCTTTCAAACTCAAAGATCCACACGGCCAAGAGCAGCGTCGCGGTCGCAAACGGCAGGTAAAGCACCGGCGAACGGGCCGGCAGCCGCGTCGCCATCATGACCGCCGGAATGGTGAGGATGATCACCCCGGTCGCGCGCCGCCCGTCCGAGCCCACCAACAACAATGCGGTAAGCAACACGAGCATGATCCGCGTTGCCCACGTCATGCCTGGCCAGCGGGCGAGGAGATAGGCCGCCAAAATCATGCAGGCATTGCCGAGCGACAATGCCTCCACAAAGATCGACGAAAGCCGGTGCCAGTCGACAAAATCGAAAAACCGTCCCGCCCAGCGGATAGCGGAAAACGACAGTTCCAGGTCGCCACGCAAATCGAATTCGATGGGCGAAACGCCGCGCGTTGCAATGTAATACTCCGCAATCTCGAACGTGTCGGTGAAATGGCGGACCGCGTACGCCTCCCACAGCATCACTGCTGCCACGATCAAAGCAAACGCGACCACCAGGCGATCAAGCGTCCGAGTGACCGAGATCGTCATGCCGAGCATGATGAAAGTCGGTATGACCAGCGTGTCGCGGAGGAACTTTGGATCAAAGTCACCCAAGGCCACGACCCTGACCGCCGAGAACCCGACCAGGATCCCAATCAGCGCGTACCAGCGCATCATGGACATGCGAAAGTTCAGCGCGATCCAAGCATGCGCAGCTGCGAAGATCATCAGCTCAACAAGGATCACATGGGCTGACGAGAGCCGCATCACGTGTCCATTCACGAACGCGAGCACGAGATTGAAGCTGGTCGCCGCAAACACGATGGCCACCGGCACTAGCAACTGAAGGTTGCTCTGGCCGGCCGTCCGCACGCCGTGCATAGAGGCCATTGAGACCGTCAAATGCGGATTCCTCGCTGCATCAATAACGACGGTACCCTTTTATACGGTTGCCGTGGGAGGGCCTAGGTCACGCCAGTTAGAGGGCGTGACCTAGACCGGGCGCGCAGTCGCGCGTGCGCTACTAAGCACGGATCGCGGCAGTTTTCAGGCACACTCCTGCGCTTCTCAATCTATGGTAAATACCCCCGTTGTGTGAACGCAGGGTATGCAACGTTGCGCCAGGCGCAACCAACACGCTGCATCTGCTCTGCAATTTCACGTCTTGGCGTTAACTCCGCAAACGAGCCTTTACATCCAGAGCGGCGGTGGTTTGGGCGAAAAGAGGGGCGGTCTCGCGGGGGCTCACTCCGTCTCGCGTTGACCACGCCGGTGGCTTGCGCTGGGCGCAGGGGGAGGGCACAAACCAAGGCCCCACTCGCCGTGCACACGTTTTGGTTCGGCGGTTTACCCCGTGCACGCGGCGATGTGATGAAACTCAAAAACGAGACCGAAACCGGCTCAATCCGCCGTCGCTTCCGCAAGAAGCGCTTTGCTATCATCGATTCTCTCGTGCGTGGCGTCACTGAGGCGCGGCCTGGCCCTTGCCGCATCCTCGATATCGGCGGCTCAAGTCGTTACTGGCAGCTCCTCGACCCTGCGTTGCGCGACCGTGTGACTATCACGGTCCTCAACTTCCAATCCGAGCTCGATTTCTATGCCAAAACCGAGGATGTGGGCATAGACATCACAGAGATGATCGGTGACGGCTGCGATATGCCCCAGTTCGACGATGGCGCCTTCGACATCGCCCACTCCAACAGCGTCATCGAGCACGTGCGCAGCTACGACAACATGCGCCGGTTCGCCGAAGAGACCCGCCGGGTAGGCAAGAGCTACTACGCCCAAACACCCAACTACTGGTTTCCCATTGAACCCCACCTGGGCGTACCGTTCTTCCACTGGCTGCCCGATCCGATGCGGATCGGCCTGCATCACCGCTTCCCCATCGGCTTCAAGTCTCGCATGGAATACACCGATGCGCTTCGCCAGATCGACAGCACGCGCATGGTCAACAAGAAGCTCATGCGCGAGCTCTTTCCGGAAGCAACCATCGAGCACGAGCGCTTCGCCCTCATGACGAAGTCATTGACCGCAGTCTACGGTCCCAGGGCATAACAGGTGCACTAATTCTCTGGGCAGCGCCTGGTCTGACATCAAGTATTGTCACCCGCTGAAGGCAGTTATCGAAACTTGGATCGCAGCGCCGAGCGCTGCTCACAAATGGGCATGCAAGTGTGAGGCGTCAGTCCACTTCACAGTATAGCCTTTACCCGTCAAGATTTTCACGATGTCGTTTGGCCCGGTCTTCAGGCCCATCTTCTCCAACGCAAAAAAGTGTACTTCGCAGAAAATGTGCCGAGGGGGGCGTTCACTCAGCATCCGCCCCATGCCTTTAAAGACGTGAAGCTCGAACCCTTCCACATCGATCTTCATGAAGTCCGGCGCGGGGACGTTTCGCTCGAACACCAGCATGTCCGCCGTCAGCACCTCCACCTTGAGGCCGGTGTCGTAGTCAACGATGTGGTCCCGGGTGCCATCGCCCTCGGCCGCGGCCTCGAAGAACATCTGGCCCTGTTGGTCGGAAAGGGCGCAGGTCTCAACCGTCACACGCTCATCGGCGCTGAACTTCTGCGCCAGCGCATTGGCATTGCGCGGCGAGGGTTCAAACGCCACCACACGCCCATCGGACGACAACGCGTCGGCGAACTTTTGCGTATAGAGACCGGCATTCGCGCCCACGTCCCAAACGAGTCTCGCTCCAGTCACCGCTGACATCATCGCGGCATCGAACTTTTGTTCGTACCCGCTGCCCCCAAGCAATTTGCGCAGCGGCGCGGTTAAGCCCATCGCCCGCAGCGTCCGTCGAACGCCCAGCATGGCGGGATGTGTGGTCAGTGCCATGCCTCGTTACTCCCTGAGGATCCAGCTTTATGGTGTGTTCGGAGGATTGCATCCCGCCGGCGTCTCCGCTCATCGTCACAAAATCCGCAACGTCAAACAACAGCCACGACTTGCGCGCGAATGTCCTGGCGGTCAACGCGGACGTTTCTCTGCCACGCGCTCATACGCGGCAATCAGGCTGTCCACCTGGTGATCCCAGGACAGCTCGCCCAAGATCCGCTCGCGGCCAAGCTCACCCATCGCGGCCCGACGGCCGGGATCGTCGAGCAGCTCGATGATCCGATCAGCAAAGTCCACCGGATCGTTCACCTTCGCATAGAGCGACGCATCGCCCGCCGAACGTCGCCCTTCCGTCACATCAAACTGAACGATCGGCCGTGAGAACGCCATGTATTCCAATATCTTGTTCATAGTCGACTTATCGTTCATCGCGTTCACCCGGTCAGGCCCAACGCAAACATCCGCCGTGCTCAACACTGGAAACACGATCTGATCGTTGGCCCACCCAGTGAAGGTAATGTAGTCGGCCACCCCAAGCTCCGCCGCCAACGCGCGCAAACCCTCCAGCGCCGGCCCATCGCCCATCAGCACAAACTGAACGTTACGCCCGCGCTCGCGGACCATCACGCGCGCGGTCTCCAAGATAAGGTCGAGCCCCTCTTGGTCGCCCATCACGCCAACGTAGCCAATCATATGGTCGCGTCCATTGCGCCACGCCGGTTCCGGCGGAACAACTTTGAGCCGCGCCAGATTGGGGCCTGACCGCACGATAAAGTTGTCGCGCGGGTCCACCTTGCCCCGCTCCCGCGCGATTTCGGCATAACTTTCGTTCGTCGACATCACCACGTCAGCGGTTTTGAACGTCAGCCGCTCGAACAGCAAAAGCAGCCTATGAAAAAACCCGCGACGCTCAAACTTCGCCTCGTAGAGCTCCGGATTGATGTCGTGGTGATCGAAGACGAAGCGCGTGCGCCCAAACCACTTGAACGGCAGCGCCACGAGAAAAAGCAGGTCCGGCGGATTGCAGGCTTGGATCGTGTCGAACCCATGCTTGCGCTTGATCCGCAGCGCCAGCCGCATCTCTTGCCACAGGGCGACGCTGTATTCGCGCAGATACCCAAGCGCCCCCTCCCCATCGGCCGGCAGTGTGTGCCGGTAAATGTGGACACCGTTGATCTCCTCATAGCGCGCGTCAAACCCTTGCCCGACCGGGCAGATCACGCTGACCTCAGCCCCGGCCCCCTTCAGCGTCAGGCATTCATGCCAAACGCGTCGGTCAAACGGCACAGCAAGATTTTCAACCAGGATGAGGACGCGCCGACCCGCAAGCGGCTGGCGCGCGCGAACCGCATCCATGTACGGCGTTGCGGACGGTGCTGAATCTTCAGCCATCATTGCCACAATCCCAGCGCACGGGCGCACCGCAGACACGCGGCATCAGGCCCGTGCTCAACATCTGCGGCTCCATTGTCTTCGACCAACAAAATCATCCCCCAGAATAGTCTGAGCACAGTGTGTAAGAAAGCGTCGCGGGCTCGGCCGGTGCGGCGCCAATTAGCGCCCCAGTCCGGGCGCGGTTGAAGGGCCGGAAGGTAGGCCAAATAGATGGGAAAGGACGACAGGGCGGTGGAGAATATATATAAT
>CAKZYH010000114.1 GCA_937884725.1 uncultured Paracoccaceae bacterium | reverse complement strand
AAGCCATGATCGAAGTCCACGTCCTGACTGTAGAAATCGTCACAGCGCTGACGTTCGCCACCATCGCAGGCACCCTCGCCTGGACCTGGCGCACTCAGCGCCTCAGCGGCGCGCTCGCCTGGTGGAGCGTCTGTTTCGCCTTCGCAGCCGTCCACATGGTGCTGCTCCTACGCGGCATTGCCACCGCATCCCCCATCGCCATCTTCATGGACGAGTTCGCACTCATCTTTGCGGCCTTCGCCATGTGGTTCGGTTTCCGCATCTTCGAAGGCAAGCGCATCTTATGGACGCCCTACGTCATCACAAGCGCCCTCTATGCAGCAATCGCAGCACTTGCCGGCCTGTCTCCACCAGACATGGCCAAGCTCGGCTACCTCATCGCCGGCGTGCTTGCCATCGTCTGCGCGGTCGAGGCAGCCCGCAGCCGGCGCGCCTCCACAGGCTGGCAAATCACCGCCATAGTCCTCCTCCTCATCCATGGCGCCGTGCTAACAGTACGCACCGTTCTGCAATCCGACACCGTCTTCGGCGACACCCTCGACATGGACGAGGCGCTACAAGTCTTCTTTATAATGGAGCCGATGGTACTGCCCGTTGTGCTTGGCTACACGCTCCTCGGCCTCACCTATGAGCATGAACGCTCTGTCGGCATGATCGCCCAGCGCACCGACACGCTGACCGGTCTCCTCAACCGCCGCGGCCTGTCCCACTGGACGCAGCGCGCCTCCCGCGCCCAGCCCCACGGCGTCATCGCCCTCGACATCGACCGCTTCAAAGCGATCAACGACACCCACGGTCACACCGTCGGCGATGAAGTCCTCACCGCCATCGCCGGCCGGATCCAATCGGCACAACGCGACACCGACGCCATGGCCCGCATCGGCGGCGAAGAATTCATCATCGTGACACCCGGGGGATCCACTGAAGAGGCTGCCGAAGTGGCCGAACGCCTCCGCGCGGCGCTCGAACGCGAGCCGGTGGACACCACCGCCGGTGCGATCTTGGTCACCGCGAGTTTCGGCGTGGTCTCGCTCCCCGCATCGTGGTCGGCCGGCGACTTTGAGCGCGCGCTCCATGCCGCCGACAAAGCGCTCTACGAGGCCAAACGAAACGGCCGCAACACTGTGCGTGTCGCGGCCGTCGAACTGTTTTAGGCCGCAAAGAGCGGCCGCTAGACTCAATTAGTAGTTAGACAGGATCTGCACGCAGGTCTCGGTCTCGGTGTTGTACATCCCGCAACCAAGTTCTTGCCAGTCAGACTTCAGCACGGCCGACTCCGGTAGGAAGTCGGTCCAAGCATCGCCTGGCACTTCCTCGGTCTGGCTGATGATGTCGAACTGACCGTCAGCGGTGATCTCGCCGATCAGCACCGGCTTCGCCAGGTGGTGGTTCGGCAGCATCACAGCCGTCCCGCCCGTCAGGTTCGGGAACTCTTGGCCGTACATGGCGGTGCGCACAGCATCCACATCCGTGGTGCCAGCCGCCTCAACAGCATTCGCCCACATGTTAAAGCCGATATAGTGGGCTTCCATTGGGTCGTTGGTGACCCGCTCATCGCCCATACGCTCTTTCCACTTGGCGATGAACGCTTCGTTCTCAGGCGTGTCGGCCGACTGGAAGTAGTTCCACGCCGCCAGGTGACCCACAAGGTCGGTAGTGTCGAGGCCGGACAGCTCTTCTTCACCCACTGAGAACGCCACAACGGGAATGTCGTCAGCCGAAACACCCGACGCCGCCAGCTCCTTATAAAAGCCGATGTTGGCATCGCCGTTGATGGTCGAGATCACGCCAACGCTTTTGCCGTCAGCGCCCAGCTCCACCACGTCAGCCACAATCGTCGACCAGTCGGAGTGACCGAACGGCGTGTAGTTCACGAAGATGTCTTCTTCCGCGATCCCAGCATCCTTCAGATATTGCTCAAGGATGTTGTTGGTCGTGCGCGGATACACGTAATCGGTGCCAAGCAGCGCAAACTTCTCAATGCCGAGCTCTTCCAGGAAGTAATCCACCGCCGGAATGGCCTGCTGATTCGGCGCAGCACCGGTATAAAACACGTTCTTGGACGATTCCTCGCCCTCATACTGCACCGGATAGAACAGAAGCCCGTTCAGCTCCTCAATCACCGGCAGCACCGACTTGCGCGACACGCTCGTCCAGTTGCCGAAAATCACATCGACATCATGGACGGTCAGAAGCTCACGGGCTTTTTCCGCAAACAGCGGCCAGTCGGACGCGGGGTCAACCACCACAGCTTCCAGCTCGCAGCCCAGAAGACCGCCGGCAGCGTTCTGATCGTCCACCAGCATCAGGACGGTGTCCTTCAGCGTGGTTTCGGAAATCGCCATGGTGCCGGACAGCGAGTGCAGCACGCCGACCTTGATCGGGCACGAATCTTGGGCAACTGCCGCCCCACCGGTGAATGCGGTCAGCGCCGTCGCTGCCGCAGCAGCAGTCATGAGATGCTTCATGTGGTTCTCTCTCCTCAAGTTTTGGGGAAAGACCTGCAAGCAGCTTGCCACAGCACGGATCGGGTTCCCTACCTGCGACAAACCAAACCTACGACGCACTCCGCGCCAAGGATGCGCCCGCGCCAGCACGATCTGACAACGCCCGCCCCCCGCTCCACACGGCGCTTTTTTGACCGCGTTGCCCAGAACAGCGGCATCGACGTGAAACGCCGCAGCCCTCAGCGCGAGCGCACAACCATGACGAAGCGCCCAAGATCATTTAAGGCTTTGGTTTAACTGCGTTCCGCCTCGCCTCAATCGATCCGAGCTCTACGGAAAACGCGGCGGAAGCGACAGGAACCGACACGATGGCAACCGAACGACTGAACCGACCGCTGCTGGCGATGAATTTCTTCGCCGGTGACGTCACAGCCGGCTTCGGCCCCTACCTCGCGATCTACCTCCTGTCCCAACTCCACTGGCAAGCCGGACAAATCGGCTTCGCACTGGCGCTCGGCTCCATCGTCACGGTGATCATCCAAACCCCAGCCGGCGCACTGATCGACTGGACGGACAAAAAACGCGGCCTCCTCATCGTCTGCGCAGCCGTCGTTGGCGCCGCCGCACTCCTCATTGTCGTCAGCGACTGGGCGCCCGCAATCTTCTTTGCCCAAACCATGATGGGCGCCTCGCTCGCCTTTCTCGGGCCCCTCATCGCAGCCCTCACGCTCGGCGTCGTCGGCCGCGAGATGTTCACGCGCCAAACCGGGGCAAACCAGGCTTGGAACCACGGCGGAAACGTCGTCGCCGCCGCCATCGCAGCGGGGCTCGCCGTCGCCGGCTACGTCACCGGCGTTTTCGTCCTCATCAGCGTTATGGCACTCGGCATGATCGCCGCGGTCCTGTTTATCTCAGCCTCTCAGATCGACTACGAGACCGCGCGCGGCGGCGTTGCTGAAGACGATGCCGGCCAGGATAAGCCGAGCGGCTTTGGCGCCATCCTCGCCGACAAGCGCCTCGTCATCTTCGCCGCCTCAATCTTCCTCTTCCACTTCGCCAACGCCGCGATGCTCCCCCTCGTCAGCCAAAAGCTCTCACTCGCCGGCGACACGGGAAGCGGCATCGCCTTCACGTCCGCCTGCATCATCGCCGCCCAATTCGTCATGATCGGTATGGCGGTCATGTGCGGCCACACGGCTGACCGGTGGGGCCGCAAGCCGCTCTTCATCCTGGCGTTCGCGATCCTGCCGATCCGCGCGGTCCTCTACACGCTCACCGACGAACCCGTCTTCCTCGTCCTCATCCAGGCGCTCGACGGCGTCGCGAACGGCATCTTTGCGATCATCTTCCTCCTCGTCGTCTCCGACGTCACCAAAGGAACGGGGCGGTTCAATATCGTCCAGGGTGCACTCGCCACGCTGGTTGGCGTCGGCGCGTCCGCCAGCAACCTCCTCGCCGAGCAAATCGTCCAGATCTACAGCTACGACATGGCGTTCTTCTTCCTCGGCGCCGTCGCCTCAGTGGGCTTCCTCGTCTTCATCACGCTGATGCCCGAAACCGCGGCACACGCGATCAAAGGCGGCGCAGCGACCACCGACCAGCCCGAAGGCAGCAGCCGATGAGCGTCGCGCTCGGCATCTCGCTGGGCATCTTCAGCCTCATCGCGGTGCGCGAGTGGCTGCCGGCCTGGCTGAAGATCTGGCACATCATGCTCGCCGGCGCGGTTCTGATGCTCGCGCTGCGCCAAATCACGCCCAGCGACGCACTCGCCGCCATCGATTGGGACATCATCGCCTATCTCTTCGGCGTCTTCTCCATCGGCACCGCGCTCTACCTGAACGGCGTCTCCCACAAAATCGCGGACCATTTCGCCGGCCTATCCTCCGCAAAAGTCTCGCTGACAGCCTTTATTTTCGGCTTTGCGCTCCTCGCCGCGATCCTCACCAACGATGCGGCAGCCATCATCGGGACGCCCATCGCGCTCGTTCTCGCCGCCCGCGCGAAGGTGGATCCCAAAACCTTCCTCATCGCGCTGTGCGTCACCGTCACCATCGGCTCCATGGCCACCCCCATCGGCAACCCGCAAAACCTCCTCATCGCCACAAGCGGGCACCTCCCCGCACCCATCATCACCTTCTTCGTCTGGCTCATCGTCCCGACACTCATCTGCCTCGTCCTCGCAGCATGGCTCCTCGCCAAAAGGATCCACGCCGGCGCATTCGAAGTCGGCAGCGTCTGGGAAGCGGTGGACAGCGGCGAGGCACGCTTGTGGCCATCGATCCTGGCGGTCGCCCTCCTCGTCGTGCTGGTCCTTGCCGACAGCATCGTCGCAACGCTCGACATCGGCATCGAAATCCCGCTTGGCCTCACGGCGTGCATCGCAGCCATCCCGGTCTACCTGTTCGGCCCGCGCCGGGTGGAAACACTAATGAAGCTTGACTGGGCGACGCTCGTGTTCTTTGTCGCCATGTTCGTCGTCACCGGCGCGCTCATCGGCTCCGGCTCGCTGCAGACGCTCCTTGGCGATTTGCATCAAGAGATGACAGAGCCGATCGTCACGGCCGCCATCGCCTTCTTCGGCAGCCACGTGTTCTCCAACGTGCCGCTCGTCGATATGTACATCAAATTGCTCGAAGAGTTTTCGACCGCGAACCTCATGATGCTCGCTGCGGCTTCCACCCTCGCCGGCAACGTTTTCATCATCAGCGCCGCAAGCAACGTCATTGTGCTGCAACAGGCCGAAAACCTCGGCGCGCCGACGATCACGTTCACAGAGTTCACCAAGTCCGTGCTTCTGATCGGCATTGTGTCGACCCTGTTCAGCGTTGCGTGGGTCTACGGCGT
>CAKZYH010000113.1 GCA_937884725.1 uncultured Paracoccaceae bacterium | reverse complement strand
CCCGGTCATGGACGTGCACCCCTATGCGTGGGCGTTCTTTGTGCCGTTCATCATGATCACATCGTTTGCGGTGCTGAACCTCTTCATCGGCATCATTGTGTCGGGCATGCAGCAGGACGTGGAGAGCGAGGCTGCGGCCGGGCGCGATGCGCTAATGGAAGAGCAAGTGTCGATGCACGACGACATCAAGGCGCTGCGTGCTGAGGTGCAGGCGCTGAGCGCAGCGCTGAACACCGAGCGGGGGTGATGCGGCTCATTTGCCTTCACGCGCTGACCCGCGACAGGCACGACTTCGACCCTTTTCTGTCCCGCGTTGCCGATCTTGACCCGCTGGCGCTCGACGCTTTGGGGCACGGCGATGCGCCGCGCGCGGAGCGCTACCGGCTGGTGGATTATGCCGACTATGCGCAGTCGTTGCTGCCGCAAGGGCCGCTTGTGGTCTACGGCCACTCGCTGGGTGGGCAAATCGCGGTCTGTCTTGCGGGGCGTGAGCCGGGGCGGTTCGCTGGGCTCGTGCTTGAAGATCCGCCGCTGTTGTCGCCTTTGCGCCTCGATGAGCCCTCGCAGTTTCGCCGCGGCTTTGAAGGGTTGCGCCGTGTGATGAGCAATAGGGGCAAACGCTATCAGGAGGCGGACTGGATCGCGGCCGTTCGGACCTGGCCGTCGGGCCATGGCGAGGCGACCATCGAAGAGGCGATGGGCGAGGCGGCGGCTGTCCGCCGGGGGCGGCAGATTGCGCGCCTCGACGTGGAGGTTCTGACCGCGACGTTAGACGGCACGTATTTTCTGGGCTTTGACCCATTGGCCTCGCTGGCGGCGGCCGCGTGCCCCGTCACAATCATCGCTGGGGAGGAGCCGCGGGGCGGCGCCATCGGCCCGTCAGATCTCCGGGTTCTTGCGGCTGAACCCGGCGTCTCCATTGTGCACGCGCCCGGGCGGGGGCACTACGTGCGGGAGGCGGACCCGTCGCTGTGTGAGACGGCGGTCCGCGACCTTCTTCGCGGCGCGCGCTGACGCGCCTTAGCTTCTAGGACGATGCCGATGCCGATTTCGCTGCGCCTTGATGGGGTGGCGCTTGCCATGCTGATCGTCTTGTCGGCGCTGTGGGGTGGCTCGTTCGTGTTTCACGAGGTGATCCTCACCGAGCTTCCGGTGATGACACTGGTGGCGCTGCGCGTGGTGATCGCGGCACTCGCGCTCTGGGTATTTTTGGGGCTGCGCGGCGACCCGATCCCCCGCTCTGGCAAGGTGTGGGCGGCGTTTGCCTTCATGGGCTTTGCCAACAACGCGGTGCCGTTCACGCTGATCGTGTGGGGGCAGACCGAGATCAGCGCCGGGCTGGCGTCGATCTTCAACGCGACGACGCCGATTTTTGCAGCTGTTTTGGCCGGGCTCTTTCTGGCCGATGAGCAGCTGACGGCGCGCAAGCTGTTGGGGCTGGTGCTCACGCTGTGCGGCGTTGCGGTGCTCGTTGGCGCGGGCGCGTTGCGCGGCATTGGTGACGCGCTATTGCCCCAACTGGCGGTTCTGGGCGCGGCGCTGTCCTACGGCGTTGCGCTGGTGTTCTCGCGCCGCTTTGCCCGGTGGGGCGTTGCACCCTCGGCGGTGGCGCTCGGGCAGCTGACCGCCTCATCGCTGATGATGGCACCGTTAGCGTTGGCGATCGACGGTGTGCCGCGGGTCCTTCCGTCGGCGTTGGTCATCGGCAACCTGTTGGGGCTTGCCGTTTTTGCCACTGCGGGCGCGTACATCCTGTACTTCTCCATCGTCCGTCGCGCCGGTGCGACCAACGCTGCGCTGGTGACAGTGCTGGTGCCGCTATTTGCGAGCGGTCTTGGCGTTCTGGTGCTGGGGGAGGCTGTGCGGGTCCGGCAGGTTGCTGGGTTAGCGTTGATCATTTTGGGATTTGTGGTGTTGCAGGGCTGGCTCGGCTGGCGAGGTTTGCAGCGCAAGGCTTGATGTTCATCCCGTTGCGGCTTGGCTGAGCCCAAGCTTGCCGCGCGCGGCCCCTCAAGCCTCGGACCATCCCTCAATGCGATTTGTGCCTCCTGATAGCGAGTTACAGGGGTACTTCTGGTGCGCGGTGGATGGAAAATTTGGCGCCTTTCGCTGGCGGTGTGCACAGCGCTCGGCGCGACTGGAGTAGGGACTGCCGCGGCGCAGGGCTTACCGCCGAGTTCGGCGCTGCTCACGTCGGCCATGGTGTCGGAGATG
>CAKZYH010000112.1 GCA_937884725.1 uncultured Paracoccaceae bacterium | reverse complement strand
CCGCGCAATGTCCCGGTCACGATCGTGCCTGACGTGTCCTACGACTACGCCTACATCAACGGCCGCAAAGTGCTGGTGGACCCGAGCACTCGCCGCATTGTCTACGTGGTGCCCTGAGCGAGGACGACGCGCTCACCCGTCTGCGCGGATCGCGAAATCGCATCTACCACACGCAGCGATTCTAACCCATCGGCGCCGGACACCAGCGGCGGTTGGCCTGTCTGAATGACCGCCGCAAAGTCGGCGATTTGGCGCTGCAGCGTATCACCCTGCGCGATGTGTGCTGCCGTGGCGCTCATCGGCGACCACCAGCTTTTCGGTCCTTTGGGGTGCCAAAGGGTAGCCGACGGGATGGCGATAGCCCCCTCGGTGCCAGCAATCATGCCGGACGTCTCACGGGTCACCGGGTAGGCCGGGTTCTCCCCCGCAGTCAGCTCCCAGCTCCAGGGCGCCGGCGTCGCGTCGCATAGGTTGAGCGTGCCAAGCGCACCGCCCACGAACTCGATGATCACAGCGGCCGTGTCCTCCACGGCAAAGTTGCGCACGCTCGACCGCGTCCGGGCCGTCACCGCTTCAACGTCGCCCACCAGGTGCCGCAGCGTATCCACCTCGTGCACCGCGTTGATGAGGATCGGGCCACCGCCAGGCTCACAGCGCCAGGCGACATCGAAGTAGTCGTCAGGTTTCATCAGCCACAGCGTGGCGTGGGCCGCGACCGGCCGCCCGATGGCACCAGCGTCGATGGCAGCTTTGGCCGCAGCAATCTTGGGATTGTGCCGCCGATGATGCCCCGTTAGAAGCGCCACCCCAGCGCGCACAGCCGCCTCAACCATCGCCTCGCCGTCGCTCAGCGACCCTGCAAGCGGCTTTTCCACCAGCACTGGGACACCCGCCGCAATCGCAGCTTCAGCGCCCGCCCGGTGCAGCGCGTTGGGCGTCGCCAACACAACGCCGTCCACATCGCCCTTCAAAACGCCCTCAATGCTGTCGTAAAACGCAGCGCCATGGCTCTGCGCCAGCGCACAGGCCGCCGGGCTCGGATCGGCCACCGCGGCAAGCGTGGCGCACGGGACGGCGGCGATGGCATCAATGTGCTGCCGCCCCACAAGGCCCGCCCCCACCACGGCCAGCCGGACAGGCGCGCCTGTGTTAGACGCTGGTTGCACCTGTGATTGAGGGTCGCTCATCGGCCGCTCCATCTCGCTCACGCCTCAGCTTCCCGGAGTGGGGGGTGTTTCGCTCGGCGCACAGCGCTAGCTGCCGCCCCACGGAGGATCGCAATGCATTATCTTCACACCATGGTGCGCGTCACCGACATTGACGCGTCGCTGGACTTTTACTGCCACAAACTGGGCATGCGCGAAGTGCGCCGGGTCGAGAACGAGAAGGGCCGCTTCACGCTGGTGTTTCTCGCAGCGCCTGACGACATGGAAAGCGCCACAAGCGACGCCAAAGCGCCGATGCTGGAACTCACCTACAACTGGGATCCGGAGGAGTACTCGGGCGGGCGCAATTTCGGCCACCTGGCGTTTCGCGTGAACGACATTTACGCCACCTGCCAGCGCCTTCAGGACGGTGGCGTGACCATCAACCGCCCCCCGCGGGACGGCCACATGGCGTTCGTGAAATCCCCGGACGGCATTTCAGTGGAGCTGTTGCAGGCGGGCGAAAGCAAGGCGCCAGCCGAACCCTGGGCCAGCATGGAAAACACCGGCACCTGGTAACGCCAGCCCTCAAAAGTCGGTCGCGATACCTTTGACTTCCCAGTCGCCGTATCGCACCGGCTCTTTACCGCCGCGGCCGCCTTGCTCAGGCGGCAGCTCGGCCATCTCTTTGGCTTTGGTGCGCCGCTCCTCAGCTTCGGCGAGCGCGCGTTTGGCGGCGTCTGACAGCGGCTTTGGCGCGGCTTTCGGCTCGCCAGCAGGGGCTACAGGCGGTTTGTGCGAAAGGTCCGCGCCGGCTTCAGTGTCGGCGATTTGGTTCGCGGAGGCGGGGCGAGGTCCGTTATCGGTCATAGGGAAAGACATCGCACTGCCGCCGGCGGTCATCAAGATCACCTGATGACGCGAATTTGCATCGCCTCAGTGCCACAGCACGCATTGCTGCGCTCAACCGCGCCGCTAAGTGAGCCAGCCGTGATCCAACACGGGCTGCTCTCACACCAAAAGGTGCCACCACGATGATCAACCGCCGCAATCTGCTCATGTCCGCCGCTGCTGGCGCTGCCGGCGCCGCCACTGCGGGAACGATCTCGGTTCAACCGGGCTTTGCGATGCAAAACGGGGCCATTTCCCAGGCGCCCGCCTTCCAGCGCACGAAGATCGGCGACATCATCGTCACCGCGGTGTCGGACGGCCACTTCACGTTCGGCGCTGAAGCCGGCCTTTTCCCGGGCGTCACCGCCGACGACTTCACCGCCGCCATGCGCGACGCGTTCCTGCCCACCGACGCCTACAAGGCACCGGTCAACGCCTACGTGGTCCAAAGCGGCGGCAACACGATCCTGATCGACGCCGGAGCAGCCCCCGGCATGGCGCCCACAGCCGGCAAACTCGCCGACACCCTTGAGGCGGCCGGCATCGCCCCCAGCGACGTCACCCACGTCCTCATCACTCACATGCACCCCGACCACACCGGCATGCTCCTCACCGACGGTTCGCCGACCTTCG
>CAKZYH010000111.1 GCA_937884725.1 uncultured Paracoccaceae bacterium | reverse complement strand
TCGACGGGGGTAGGAACGGCAACGACAAACACTTCACCCTGGGCAAGGATCCCGACATCGCTGGTGAGGGTCAGCTTGTTGGCTGCCGCCAAATCGTCCGCCCCCACCTCGCGCGTGGCGTCGACGCCAGAACGCAGCGCGTTAATGCGATCCTCGCTCACGTCAAAGCCGATGACGGGTCGAACCTTGCCGAACTCTACCGCGAGCGGCAGCCCCACATAGCCAAGACCAACCACCACAAGCCGCGCATCATCAAGGTCGGCCAAGGCGGCCTCCGAAGTTTGCTCCGATGAGATGGGTGCGTAAAATAGCTGCCGGATAGCGTCGAGATGATTTCTACAAACAGCAGTTAGGGACCCTTGGGTTGGGGGCCATACTCAGTAGCTGACGGTAGCAGCAATACACAGCACGGCGAGGAAGTTGGTCGCTAGGCGGTAATACCGGGTTGCGGTGCGGCGATAGTCTTTGAGCCTGCCGAGCATGCGCTCGATAGCGTTCCGGTTGCGGTAGAGGAAGGGCGAGAAACAGCTTTTCCAGCGCCGGTTTGACTTCGGCGGGATGTTCGGCAGGGCGCCATGAGCCTCGACCGCTCAGCGGGTTGCGTACGTATCATATGCCTTGTCGGCGTGTAGGATCCGGCAGTCCGATAACTAGTTTAATAGTTTCTCGGCCGTCCGTCAGGGCGCGGATCTTGGCCGTGCGCCCGCCTCGCGAGCGGGCGATGGCTTGGCATCCTTCCCATTTTACCGCCCGAGGCACAGAGATGCGCTTTGACTATGGACGAGTTGATCAAGATCACTGCTGGTGGTCCGCCGATGATCCTTGGCAGGTTCCGCGATCACACCCGGCGAAATACATGATCGCAATCATGCCCGACGTCCGCCTGCCTCTGTACGCCAGAGTACGACAGAAACGTGCGAGGTATTGAGCATCGGCAATAACCCATCTTCTTGATGCATCCCGAAGCGCCGGCACGGCGCTGCACGCGGGATAAGCAATGTCAGTCCAAGCAATAAAATCCGCTCAGCTCGATCGTAGCATCTGCATGCTCGACACAGCGTTCGGGCCGCACATCGCCCGGTACCTAGCCGATGCGTCAATCATTGAGGTGATGCTGAACCCGGATGGTCGGTTATGGATTGACCGCCTCCGCTCCGGCCTCGAGGCCACCGGCGAAATCATTCGCGCCGAGGACGGGGAACGTATTATCCGGTTGGTCGCGCACCACGTCGGCGCAGAAGTTCACGCTGGCGCCCCCCGCGTCTCCGCCGAACTCCCCGGCTCGGGAGAGCGCTTCGAGGGGTTGTTGCCGCCGGTCGTCAGCGCACCAAGCTTCGCCATCCGGAAACCAGCCGTCGCGGTTTTCACCCTCGAAAAATACGTTGAGGCCGGCTTCATCACCGAAGCGCAGTCGGTAGTACTCCGCGACGCGGTGGTGGGTCGCCAGAACATACTCGTCGCAGGTGGAACGTCGACTGGTAAGACAACGCTCACTAATGCCCTTCTCGCGGAAGTCGCCAATAAACCAGACCGCGTCATCCTCATCGAGGACACGCGAGAGCTTCAGTGCGCAACACCGAACCTTGTCGCGCTTCGTACGAAGGACGGTGTTGCATCGCTATCCGATCTGGTGCGCTCCGCGCTGCGGCTTCGGCCGGACCGGATCCCAATCGGCGAAGTGCGCGGCCCGGAAGCACTCGATCTCTTGAAGGCATGGGGAACCGGTCACCCAGGTGGGATCGGCACCATCCACGCGGGATCTGCGATCGGCGCATTGCGGCGCCTGGAGCAGCTCATCCAAGAAGTAGTCGTCACCGTTCCCCGCTCGCTGATCGCCGAGACCATCAACGTCATCGCGGTGCTGTCCGGGCGTGGAAGCCAGCGCAGGCTCATCGAACTCGCGTTTGTTCAAGGCTTGGTGAAGGGCGACTACCGGCTCATTCCCATTGGAGAAGAGACCTGATGCGTAAGTCTTCGCACAGTACAGCTTTGCTGCTTGCGCTGGCCGCAGCAGTTCTTGCGTCGACTGTCGTACCGGCCGCAGCGGCGGGTTCGGGTATGCCGTGGGAAGCACCGCTACAGGCAATCCTTGAGTCCATCGAAGGGCCGGTGGCGAAGATCGTGGCGGTGATCATCATCATTATCACCGGTCTGACCTTGGCATTTGGTGATTCATCCGGCGGCTTCCGCAGGCTCGTGCAAATCGTCTTCGGTCTATCCATCGCGTTTGCTGCATCCAGCTTCTTTCTATCGTTCTTCTCATTCGGCGGCGGGGCGTTGGTTTGATGGGCCCGTCGATCGTCACGGCCTTCAGCGTTCCTGTGCACCGCGCCTTGACAGAACCGATCCTGATGGGCGGAGCCCCGCGATCTGTCGCAATCCTCAACGGCACGCTCGCGGTAGCGGTGGGGTTGGGCTTACAACTTTGGCTCGTTGGGGTCGGGCTCTTCCTATGCGGGCACTTAGCCGCTGTGTGGGCGGCAAAGCACGACGCACAATTCATGGATGTAGTGCGCCGGCACGTTCGGCTGCCCTCCCATCTCGGTGTCTGAGGACATGCTCAACCTTGCAGAATACCGGCAGAAGGGCAGCCGGCTGGCCGACTACCTGCCGTGGGTAGCGCTGATGGGACCCGGTATCGTTCTCAACAAGGACGGTAGCCTCCAGCGGAGCGCAGGCTTCCGTGGCCCCGACCTCGACTCGTCGACCGAAGCCGAACTTATGGCCACAGCCGCGCGGTTGAACAGCGCACTGAAACGCCTTGGGACCGGCTGGGCGTTGTTCGTGGAAGCGCAGCGTGTGCCGTCTCGCAGCTACCCTGAAAGTGGGTTCCCGGATCCCGTCTCTGCCCTAATCGACGAAGAACGGCGCGCGCATTTCGAAGCAGAAGGGACCCACTTCGAGAGCGCGTACTTCATAACCTTCGCGTGGATGCCGCCCGCCGATGATCAAAGCCGCGCGGGCCGCTGGTTCACCGAGGGGGATGCCTCACAATCAGTCCAGCCCGGCGATCACATCGAAAATTTCATCGGTCGAACGGATCGGGTCCTCGATTTGCTTGACGGCTTCATGCCCGAAGCGTCGTGGCTCAGCGACGACGAAACGCTCAGCTATCTGCACAGCACCGTCTCATCGAAACGCCAGCGAATACGCTCGCCCGAAACACCAATGTACCTTGATGCGTTGTTGGTAGACGAGCCGCTGGTGGGCGGTCTCGCTCCGACCCTCGGCGACCATCACCTCAGCACCCTCAGTGTAACCGGGTTCCCGGCAGCCACCTGGCCCGGCATCCTCGACGAGCTGAACGCTTTGTCCTTCCCGTACCGCTGGGTGACGCGCGCGATTTGCTTGGACAAATCCGACGCCACGAGAGTCTTCGCACGGATCCGCCGGCAGTGGTTCGCCAAGCGAAAATCCATCGCGGCGATCCTCAAAGAAGTCATGACCAACGAGGCCTCTGTGCTCCTGGATGGCGATGCCACCAATAAGGCGGCCGATGCCGATGCCGCCCTACAGGAACTCGGAGAGGACATGTTTGGCGCCGCATATGTCACGGCGACAATCACGGTGTCTGACCTTAGCCCGCGCAAGGCCGAGGAGCACCTCAAAGCAGTCGAAAAGGTGATCCAAAGCCGAGACTTCACAGTAATTCTCGAAACACTCAACTCCGTCGAAGCGTGGCTCGGCAGTCTGCCGGGACATCTTTACGCCAACGTTCGCCAACCACCGGTCTCAACCCTCAACCTTGCGCACATGATACCGCTGTCGTCGGTCTGGGCGGGTCCGGCGTGGAACAACCACCTGAATGCACCGCCGCTTTTGATGGCGCGTACCGACGGATCGACGCCGTT
>CAKZYH010000110.1 GCA_937884725.1 uncultured Paracoccaceae bacterium | reverse complement strand
GGCCGGCGGGCATTTCGGGCTCCGGCGTCGCGTCGTCGGCCAGCGGAGAGCCGGCGGGCTGTGCCGCTGGCCGGGCCACCTCTGCACTGGCCGGCGCCGGCGCAGCCTCAGCCGCAGGGCTCGCCGCCGCAGCGGGCGCCGCGCCAATGTCGGCCTCGGTCTCGCCCTCGGCCAACAGCACCGCGATGGGCGCATTCACCGCCACACCTTCGGTGCCCTCTTCGACCAGGATTTTGCCAAGCGTTCCCTCATCAACCGCCTCCACCTCCATGGTGGCCTTATCGGTCTCAATCTCGGCAATCACATCGCCTGGCGCGACGGCATCGCCGACAGCCTTGGTCCATTTGGCAAGCTTGCCCTCCTCCATCGTCGGCGAGAGGGCGGGCATCAAAATTTCAGTGGGCATTGGTTCCTCGGTGGCCGCGCATTCTTGTTGTCCCAGGCGATCGCTCGCCGCTCAAAATCTCCAGCCGCGCATGAACGCGCGGCGCTGTCATCGCCGAAGCTCGCGGGTGAACTGCTGGATGCGACGAGCTTGGCCATCAATCCGACGGTTCTGATCCGTGAGACAAGCCGCCCAGCGGATTAAGTTCTCACGCGGCGGGCACACGCGCAGCTGCCCGCTGTAGGGAATCCCGAGCCGAGCAAGGCTCTCTAAGTTTCGCGTGAAGATCGTTGTGTGCTGCTCGTCGAGGCAGGCGTAAAAGTCCTCGCGCTCAGACAAAACGCTACACGCGTTCTGAGCGGACGCTGGGACAGCAATCAAACCCAGCGCCGACACGAGCACCGCCGCCCGCAGCATCAGCGCAGGATGTCCGTCCACAGCTCGCTGGGATCGGGCTCAGGCTCGGTCTGGGCAAACTCCGCCGCAGCGCTCACCTCTTCGCGAACCCGCTTGTCGATCGCCTTGATCTCGTCCTCGTCCACCCCGTGGTCTTTGACCAGAATGTCGCGCACATGCTCGATCGGGTCGCGCTTGGAGCGGTACTCGTTCACCTCGTCGCGCGTGCGATACTTCGCCGGGTCCGACATGGAGTGCCCACGATAGCGGTACGTCAAAAGCTCCAGAATGTATGGACCATGACCCTCGCGCGCATGGGCCAGCGCCCGCGCCACCGCGGCCTGCACGGTCTCCACGCTCATGCCGTCCACCTGCTCGCCCGGGATGCCAAACGACACACCGCGCTGCGACAGGTCCGTGGTGGACGAGGCCCGCTCGATGGACGTGCCCATGCCGTACTTGTTGTTCTCTATCATGTAGACGACCGGCAAGGACCAGAGCTTCGCCATGTTGAAGCTCTCATAGACCTGGCCTTGGTTGGCCGCGCCATCGCCAAAATAGGTCAGGCAAACCGCACCATTCTCGCGATACTTGTTGGCAAACGCGATGCCCGTCCCCAGCGACACCTGCGCGCCCACAATGCCGTGCCCGCCGAAAAAGTTGGTCTCGACACTGAACATGTGCATCGAGCCGCCCTTGCCCTTGGAGTATCCCCCACTGCGCCCGGTCAGCTCAGCCATAATGCCTTTAGGATCCATGCCGGTCGCCAGCATGTGGCCATGGTCGCGATACCCGGTGATCACCTGGTCGCCGTCCTGCATGGCCATCTGCGCGCCGACCACAACGGCTTCTTGACCGATATAAAGGTGGCAGAACCCGCCAATCAGGCCCATGCCGTAAAGCTGGCCAGCCTTTTCTTCGAACCGGCGGATACGCAGCATGTCCTCATAGGCGCGGCGGTATTGGTCCGCGCCGAAAGCCGCAGCCTTCGCCTCGTCGACCGGCGGTACGTCCTCCACCTTTTCCGCCACGGCGCTTTTCGCTGCCATTATCCCACTCCCAAAGACGTTCAATTCGCAACGCTAACCCCATGTGGCCCCGTTGCAAAGCCAGCGATAGTTCCGCTGTGCAATGCAGGCTCCACGATGCCCCGCCGAGCATATCGTCTCAGGCTGCCTCAGCGCCCGTGCGTGCCCATGAACATCGATCCGCCATCACCGCCAGCGGCCGGATCATGAAACACCACGATCTCGCCGGGCCGCGCGATAAAGAGCTGCGCCCGCGCCCGCTCATCCAAAAGGTCGGCATCGTAGCGGTCCGCCCGGAACCGCTTCACGCGCGTCTCCAGCTCAGCGCGCTCAGCCTCGAGCGCGGCCAGCACCGCCGCACGCTCAGCCCTCTCCCCGGCGAGCACCTCGCGGGAGTCTGACGAAAAGTCGCCCCGGGTGGACTGCCACGCGAAATAGCCAGCGACTGCCAAAAACAGCGCCGGCAGCATCAGGAAGGCAAACCTGGAGCGTTTTCGTATTCGTGTGGGCATCGGTATCTCCGTCCTGCCCAGTCATGCACCCGGCGCGTTAAGGCGCGGTTGCCGCGAAATGGCCGAAATGTGATGGGCGCCACATTGCGGGGTCTGATGCGCCACCACCTCAGGTGCATAACACAAGGACGACCCATCAATGCCCCAAGCTATTTCGCTCACCGCACGCCAAAAAGCCCTGATCGAGGGTGACCCCGAAGACGCAGACACCCCAGTCTTCAGCTATGAACTGAAAATCAAGCTCACGATCGACGAGGCGGACTTCATATGGAAAGGCGGAAAAGTAGCCACCAGTGTCGGCATTGACCATGACGGCACTGACGCTGCTGATTTCACGCATGCCACCGTCGACGGCGCCAAGACGTCCCACGAGGGCTCGATACTGATTAACATCGACAAAGACAAACTGAACTATGTGGAAGACGGCGACGACAGCGGCTGGTACGCAACCGTCAATATCGACCTT
>CAKZYH010000109.1 GCA_937884725.1 uncultured Paracoccaceae bacterium | reverse complement strand
AAATCCATGAAGAGCCGCCCCGCGCCGGACCGCTCCACCAACGCGCCGAACAAAATGAACAGCACGATGAAGGTCGCTGACACCGACAGCGGAATGCCAAAAATGCCTTCGGTGGTGAGGTACAGCTGATCGAGCGTGTAATTAAACTGCAGCATCAGATCGCGCGGATCGAGCCCTTCGCTGAGTAGGCTGTAAATCAAAAACGCCGCTGCCGTTGCCGGCAAAGCCAAGCCGAGCGCGCGCCGTGTCGCCTCCAAAATGAGGAGCACCGCGGCGATACCGAACACATAGTCCAGCTGCACCGGGTCATCGACATAGTACATCCGCGTTGAAAAATAGTCATATTGGACAATGGGATAGATCGCAGACGACAGCGCGATCACAAGCAGCACTAAGTCAAAGACGCTTGGCGTGTAGCCCGCGTTCCGCTCCTTGCCGAGCGGATACATGAGGAACGCTAGCGTGAACAAAAACGCCAGGTGCATCGCGCGGAAGATCAGCGCGTTGGGCGGCCCGTTCCACGCCACCCACAGGTGCCAGCACGCCATGGCGAAGGCGATGGCAGCAATCGCTGCCGTCGCCCAGTTCTGGGTGTAGAGGCGAAATCCTTCGCGCTCCTGACCTGTGACGTCGCTCGCCATGGCGCTTCAGCCGAGAGATGTGGCCGTTAGCTGGCGCCTTGGTCTTCGTAGAAGCGCTTGGCGCCTTCATGCATCGGAACACCGATGTCGATTGCCATGCCCTCAGGCGTTGCGCTCGCCATGGCCTTCGCGACCGCCGCCATGTCGTCAACGTTGGCCACAATGTTGGTCAACACGTTGTAGACGATGTCGTCATCAAGATCGCACGCCGCGATGATGTGCGTGGCGTAGCCAATGGTGTTCACGTCCGCATCTTGGCCCGGGTAGGAGCCAGCGGGGATCGTGATCGGCTTGTAGCCGGGGTTCAACTCCTGCATCGCGGCGAGCTCCTCGCCCTCGATGGGAACGAGCTTGATGTCGCGGGCCGAGGCCAGATCCATCACAGCACCGGCCGGAACCGTAGTGCCGAGCGTGAAGAACTGCGCGTTGCCGTCTTTCATCAGGCCGACGCTGTCGGTGTACGAGCCGTGGTTGACGCGCGGCAGGTCGTCGTAGCTGAGGCCCTGGCTTTGCAGCATGTGCGCGGCAATCGCCTCGCCGGTGTTGCCCACGGGCTGAACCGCGGCCGACTTGTCGCCAAGGTCCTTAATGCTCTCAATCCCAGCGTCGGCCAGCGCCACCACCTGGAAATATTGCGGGTAGAGCGTGCCCACGTTGCACACGTTCGTGGCTTTGGCGTCGAACGGTGCGTTGCCGTTGATGGCGTCCACGGTGGAGACTGAGTTCGCAAAGCCCATGTGCGCCTTGCCCGCTTCCACAGCCTTCACGTTGGCAATGCCGGCGCCCGGCAGAACGCGCACGTCGACGCCGTCCATGTTGGTTTCGACGATGTTCTGGATGGCGCCGCCCAGCGGGTACCAAGAGCCACCCTGCGGGCCGGTCATGAGGACGATGTTCTCAGCCTGCGCGCTGGTGGCGGCGAGCAGAGCGACGGCAGCAACTGATGCGTAGAGTTTCATAGCGATCTCCCTTGAAGCATTTTTTGGCCGGCCGATCATCGCCAGCCTTTGCGTTTAATCTGTATAGAAAACGCTCCGCGATCAAGCCAGTCATGCGCTGAGGCAGATCGAAGGGTACGATTATCGATATTGTCGAACCGGCCCTGGCGGGCTCTAAGTGCCTCACAACATGAACCGACCGGGGAGGGCGCATTCCAATGGCCATCGATCTGTACACTTGGGGCACGCCGAACGGCAAAAAGGTCTCGATCATGCTGGAGGAGGTGGCGCTGCCCTACACAGTGCACCCCATCAACATCACCAAAGACGAGCAGTTTTCGCCCGACTTTCTGGCCATCGCGCCCAACAACAAAATCCCGGCCATCGTCGATAGCGACACTGGCGTGACCATGATGGAGTCCGGCGCGATCCTGTTTTACCTCGCCGAGAAAACCGGAATGCTCATGCCGACCGCCAACGATGAGCGTTATCGCGCCATCGAGTGGCGGATGTGGCAGATGGGTGGCTTTGGCCCGCAGCTCGGCCAGGCGCACCACTTCCATCACTTCAATCCCGGCAAGTCCGACTACGCGGAAGATCGCTTCCTGAAGGAGACCCAGCGGCTTTACCGCGTGCTCGACAAACACCTGTCGGTGCGGCCGTACATGGCGGGCACCACCTACTCCATAGCTGACGTCGCCACATGGCCGTGGGCAGCCCGCTTTGCCTGGCATGGCGCCGACCTCAACGCCTTCCCCAACGTGAAGCGCTGGTATTTGGAGCTTGCCGAGCGGCCCGCGGTGCAAAAGGGCTACGCCGTTCCCACCGCCCAAGACATCCCTATGCCCTGATTGGCTCCCGTGGGCGGCTGGTTTTTGCCGGTCGCCGCTCGTTTTGTGTCGCGCTGCCGGACGCAGCGCGGGTGACCCGCTCCGGACGGCCTCTGCTGAGCGCCGGCCAAAACCCATTGGACCCTGATGGCGTCAGCTGACCGCAGCGAACCGACGAAGGCCGCGCCGCGTGATTGGCAGATCGCGGCTGCGGGCTTTGTTGGGCAGACGGCATCGGCGATGGGGTTTTTGTCGTTCCCGTTGTTCGCACCGGCGCTTGCGCAGGCGACGGGGCTGAACGAGCGCGACTTCTCGTTCGCGACGACATTCGTGTTCTTCGCCGCCACACTCGCCTCTCCCTATGCAGGGCGGCTGACGCGCGATCTGGGCAGCGTGAAGGCGATGGCGGTGCTGTTCGTCGGCATGGCCGCTGGGATGCTCCTCACGGCCGGCGGGATGTGGGCAACCGCGATGCTCGCCGGCTTCGTGTTCGGCATTTTTTACGGCGCGTTCCAACCGGTGTCCTCCATGGTGGTGGCAACGCGCACATCGCCCCGCCGTCGCGCCATGTGGCTTGCCGTGCGCCAAAGCGGCGTGCCCTTTGCCGGCGCGCTCGCGGGGCGCATCCTGCCGCCGACTATCTTGGCGTTCGGCCTTTTCGCTGGCGTCCTCACGGTGTCGGCCGCCATGGTGCTGGGCGCCATCGCCGTCTGCCTCCTGCCCTCGCTCTACCGCGCACCCACCGGCGAGACGGCCGCGCGGACGGCAGTGGCGCCCACAGGGTCGGCGATCAGCCGCTTCATCGGCCGCTATAAGTTACCGGGCCTCATGCAGTGGGTGGCGTTGAGTGCGGTGGGCTTTGCCATCATTCACCTGGCGCTCGCCTCATTCGGGTACTTTTATCTCATCGAGGAGCTTGGCTTTAGCGAAGTCGCAGCGGGCATTTTCCTGTCCAACGTGCTCCTCGCCGCAGCCCTCGGCCGCCCCGTGATGGGGTGGCTCGTCGACCGGACTGGCTCGCCGGTCTTTGTGCTTGGCGTGGTCGCGCTTCTCGCGGCGGTCGCGTTTGTGATGATGCTCAACATCGACGTCAACTCGCCGCCCGCGCTTTTGCT
>CAKZYH010000108.1 GCA_937884725.1 uncultured Paracoccaceae bacterium | reverse complement strand
GAAATGGCCGAGCGACTCGGCATCACGCTCACCGACGCCGAAGCCCATCATGCCGCTGACTACGCGCTGAAACGCATCTCCACCGCACAGGATGTCGCGGATGCTGTCCTCTTCATGGTCAGCGATAAATCGCGCCAAATCACGGGCCAGGACATTGCTGTCGACGGCGGCTGGGTGATCTAGAGGCTGTTTGGCTCAAGTCTTCACTGTATAACCTTACCGCGACCACCGCAGAATCTGTGTTGAACATTACCACCGCATGGCAGCTCTGCACACCTTGAACGCCCCGCAGCTAACATTCCTGCAATGAGTGAAGGCCAAACCACGCAATTTTACGCATGATGTCCGAAATTTCATAAACCAATACCAGTATTGTAATGTTCCAGCGGTTGCATCTGCCCTCAACTTGCCGCATTTCAGTCACAACGAAGTTAAGAACCGTTGAGTGCAGTATCGTGTACGCACGCAAAAGTGCTGAAAATAAGTGGGTCGACCAAGGCCCTGCACTGCTGACATAGCCGTCAGGTTCGGACTGTGACGCCGTGTGCGTCACGCAATGCCCAATTCAAAATTCAGATTCTAACTATCTGATATCGTTGAGCATCAGCTCAACGGTTGGGCCACTTATTCGTTAATTTAACGTCACCACCCGCCGAGCTGATCTTCAGCGCGATCGCGATTTCTTGCGCCATACTGAGGCAGCAGCGGGTTCGGCACGTCAAACGTCTGAAAAAGACGTAGCATCGGAACTCGGAAATGGCCCTCACGACCCCCGTCCAAACGTACTTCATCCCCATCCGTGAAGAAGACCTCATCATTCCCGGCGACGCCGAAGGTGATTTCGAGATCCTAAGCGGTAGCAGCAACACCGATAAGAACGATCTCTTCTCAATCATCGGCGTCTCGGTCGCGACCGAAAACACGATCATCTACTACGATCACTGGGAAGACGGCTACGACGTGAACCCAGCCAATCCGGGCTCGACCACTATCGTGTTGGGCGACGGCGATCTGTCGAACAACGGCAGCCTTGGCGCGTTGGACGCCGACGGCGACGACATCTTCGATGCCGGCGAAACCTTCACTCTTATCAATGAAATTGACCAAGATCGGCAAGGCAACCCGAACATCATCTTGTTCGATGGCTCCGACAAGATCAGCGCAACATTCCCCATCTCGGTCACGCGCGCCGCGTTCGCCGAAAACCCAGGCACGCCGCTCGCTGGCGCCACCGAAGTCTTCGACACAAGCCGCTTCGGCACCAGCTTCGAGCTGCCCATCGGCATCGATACCCCTGAGTTTGACAGCGGCGGCGACAACACATCCTTCGTCGCAGCCCACGTGCAGGCCGGCGAAGGCGGCACCGTCGTCCGCCTCAACGGCACCGTCGTCACCACGCTCAGCGAAGGCGACAGCATCGTTCTGCGCGACCTCAGCGAAGGCGACGAAATCACCACCTCCAACCCCTCGCAGGTCCACCTCGCCACCGGCGATGAAGGTGACACCTACGAGCTGCGCTGGTTTGCTCTGCAACCCACCGAAGCGTGGTCGAACGATTACTACACGCCAACCTTCACGGGTGAAAACACAGCCTCCAACGGCGACGAAGACTCCGTCAGCGGCTCCGGCCCCACCCAAGTGCTGGTCTACAACCCCGGCGACAGCGACATCACCGTGAAATACGACTTTGCCGGCGGTGGCTCACCGGACGGCTCGTTCACGGTCGCGGCCGGCGAAACCGCGTTTTCGCCCATCATCCCTGACGATTCGGGCGCGCGCTTCTTCACCGACGACGCCAACGACATCTTCTACGCCCTGTCCATCACCGACACCTCGGGCATTGGCAACCGTAACGACTGGGGCCACCCCCTGATCCCCGCCGATCAGCTGACCAGCCAAGCGCTCGTCGCCATCGGTTTCGGTAACTCCACCCAAATCACCGGCAACGGATCCGCCGACAGCCGCAGCGTGGTCTGGGTTACCCCGCTCGAAGAAGCCGACATCTTCGTCGACTTTGGCGATGGCAACGGCCTGCAGCTGTTCAAGCAAAACGCCGACGCGCTCAGCTCGGTCAAAATTGAGGACACCAGCGACAACGATATGTCGGGCGCCCGCATCATCGCGCTCGACGATGATGGCAACCCGGTCCGCATCGCTGTCTCCTACGGCCAAGACTCCGCGCAGTCCGGCAGCGGCAGCAACTTCGAAGGCTCCTCCATCGACTTCGGCACGGTCATTCCGGCCCTGCCCGAGACCACCATCACCAAGTCGGCCGACGTGGACCAAACCTCCACCGGCGGCTTCATCACCTACACCATCCAGGTGCAAAACACGGGCGCAGTGACGCTGCCGGCCAACAGCCTGCGCATCACCGATTTGTTTGACGACAGCGAACTCGACTACATCGCGAACACCACGGTCTACGACCCGACGCCCGACAACTCTAATTCGGGCGACGAAGTCACCCTCACCGACGACAATACCGGAACCGCGTTCCCGCTCGACGGCACCGGCTTCATCAACACCGTGGCCCTCGCCCCCGGCGACGTCCAAACTCTCACTTTCCAAGTGCAGGTGGACGACTTCGCCGACATCACGTCCGGCACCACCGAAGTCGTCAACGACGTGACCCTGTCCAACGTCAACGGCGGCATCCTTGCCCGCGACAGTGTCACCACGCCGATCATCTACGACGCCGGCATCGACATCGAAAAGTCCACCAACGGCCAGGACGCCGACACCCAGAATGGCGCACCGCGCGTCAACGTCGGCGAAACAGTCACCTGGACCTACACCATCACTAACACTGGCGAGACGTTCCTTAAGGAAATTAAAGTCTCCGACGACCAGATCGACGACAACGACATCACCTTCGTCGGTGGCGACACCAACGACAACGGCCTCCTGGACACCGACGAAACCTGGATCTACACGGCCACCGGCACCGCCGAAGCCGGCGCCTACACCAACACCGGCACCGTCGAGGGCCGCGCGGTGTGGGAGGATCGCCGCCATATCCCAGAAGAAAACGGTGGCGGCATCGTCACCGATGAAGATCCGTCCAACTACTTTGGCGTGAACAACGGCTCCATCGCCGGCCGTCTGTTCGAAGACGACAACGCCAACGGCATCGACAACAACGACGACGGCATCTCCGGCACCACAG
>CAKZYH010000107.1 GCA_937884725.1 uncultured Paracoccaceae bacterium | reverse complement strand
CAGAGTCTGCGGAAATCGCGCCGCACGAGCCGTAGTTGTAAGTATCGGCGGTGTTCCGGGCGTCGACTTTATTGGTGGTGAAAGTCGACCCGCTGATCGTCGCGGTCGTGCCGCTGCTGAGGTTGAGGGCACCGCCTCGGCCTTGGGTGACGCCATAGACCGCGTTGCTGGTGAAGTCCGAGGACGAGATGTCGACTGTACCGGTCGCGTAGATGGCGCCGCCGAACGCTTGGGTCGCAGTGACGGTGTTGGTGTTGAACGTCGACCCGGAAATTGTCAGGCCATCGCCCGCGTGGTGGATCGCGCCGCCACGCTCTGAGCTATTTCCAGTGAACGTGACGTCGGTGACGGTGAGCGCGCCCGCATCGACCTCGATGGCGCCGCCGTTCGTTCCAGCGCCGTTCTGCAGTGTGAGGTCGGAGAAGGCGACCTCAGTCGTGCCCGCCGTTCCCGTGATGGTGAAGAGTTGGACCGCGTCGCCGCCGTCTATGGTGAGCTCGGCTTCTCCCAGACCCTCGATGGACACCGACCTGTCGATGTCGATAGTTCCGAGTGTGCTCAGCGAGATCGTGGAGCCGGATAGCGAGGCGTCGAAGTTGATCGTGGTGCCGGGGTTGTCACTGTAGGAGTTGACGAGGGCGATGACCTCGCGCAGCGACAGGTCATCCAGCCCGCCGAACGCGGCGATGGTCGTTTCTGTGGTGCTGTCGAGTTCGTCGTTGGCGGTGGTGACCACAAAGGCGCGGGCAAGCTCGACCGCGCCGATATCGACGTTGTCCCCCTCCACACGGCTCGATCCCCGAGCGTCTTCCGGCAGCGTCTCGCCGGTGTCGCCGTCGCCATCAACGTCGGCAGTGTCGGCCGGCAGGTCTGACGAGTCGCCGGCGTCGTCCGCATCGCCGCCGGAGAGGATGAGAACAGTCTCGACCGACCCGCCGTTGTCGGCGAGCACGCCCGCCGCTTGACCGTTCAGCGTCACCGTGGAGGCAAACGTGTCGACCGCCGTGGAGAGAATCTCCGTGCCGCCACCCAGCGAACCATCGCCGACGATGTTGTTGCCGCCAAACGTCAGGGCGGTTGCTCTGCCTTCGTAGAAAATGCCGAGCGCGGAGTTGCCCAGAATGATGGAGTTGTCGATCGTGCCCGTCACGCCGACCACAGCGGCAATACCGCCCAAGTCATTGCCCGCGTAGTTCCCGGTGACGGTGATGTTATCGAAATCCACCGTGCCGCCGATGAGGTAGAGGCCGCCGGCATACTGCCCGGCTGTGTTTCCGTAGAACGTCGTATTGAAGGCGGTGATGCTGCCGGCCGTCGACGACGCAAAAAGGCCGCCCCCGCTGCCACCGGTGGCCGTATTGTTGGACAACGTGGTGTTGGCGAGCAGCAGCACACCGTTGTCGGTCACGTTGACGCCGCCACCGTTCAACGACGCAATGTTGCTGTCGATGGTGACGTTTCGCGTCGTCACATCGGCGCCGCCGGAAATCGCGATGCCGGCGCCGGAGGTCGCGCTGCCCCCGGTGATGGTGAGCCCATCAAGCGTTGCGATGCCGCCGATGATCTCAAACACGCCGAAGCGAGACTTCGCATCGACGGTGATGCTGCCGGAGATCGTCACGCCTTCGGCGTCGTCGATGGTGATCGGGCCAGAAGTGAGTTCGATTGTCAGTCCGAGGAGGGACGACTCGAACTCGATCGTATCGACGTCCGATGTGGAGGCTGCAATTCCCAGCGCCTCGCGAAGACTAAGTCCTGAGTTGTCGGGGCTGGCTTCGGTCTCAAATCCTTCAAAAGGTTCATCAAACAGCGTCGTGACGGTAATCGTTGCCATCGTAAACCTTCAAATAAAGCGCTCGCCCAGGGAGTCTCCCCGGCGTGCATCACCCTGGTCGGCGCAAAGCGGGCAAACGATAGACCGTTTAAGCCTATTGATTAAGTGAAATGTTCACTATCGGAGCTGGACCCGATGCACTGATCCAATTGTTCGGCTGCTTTGAGAAGTCACCGCTGGCATAACATGCCCTCGTTGCCGTCATTGTGTCTCCGCAAAAATACCTTCTTTTCTGCAGGTTGAGGTCAATGCGCACCAGCGTGAAGCGGTTCTATGCGCCGCTTATTTTGGCGAGTGTTGCCGCTGAAATATTTCGTGTGCTGTTTCCGTTTTTCGTCTGGTTGAAGCTCATGGGCCGGCGCTTGGCAGGATGTGGCACTCCACAATCACAGCGCGTGCGCTCGACCGCAGGCGAAAACCTCCCGTCTGACCGCCGCATCGTTCGCGCCAATCGCGGCTCGATCACTTGCATAAGCGCTGGCCGGTGGTCATGCGCGGCCCCACAGTAGACGGTGCAATGGGAGGTGATTGCGGCCCGGTCACCGGTCGATTGTCGCCATGACACTGTCTGCTGTTCATGCGAGAAATCCATCCGCGCTAAGTTGTCGGTTTGACCGCGTCAGCTGAGGGGCCACATCCGGTACACGATCAACCCTGCCGGCCTGACCATGCCTACCAACGCCCTTATCTTCGCCGCAGCATTCATGTGCGTTGCCATGTCCGTCGGCTACATCGTGCAGCGCAACGGGCGCAGCGTCTGGATCGACGTGATTTGGTCTGCCTCGACGGGGATTGCCTGCCTCGTTGGGATCATCGGCGCCCACGGCGAATCGCTTGGCCGCACGTTGCTCCTCGCCGCATTGGTGTCGTTCTGGTCTTTGCGGCTGGTGATTTCGCTCACCCAACGTGCGCTGCGCTTCCCGGAAGACCCCCGCTACAAGGCGCTTCGCGAGGAGTGGGGCGATGCGGTGGAGCGCAAAATGTTCCTCGCGCTGCAAGCCCAGGCCATCGCATCCTTTGGGCTCGTGCTTGGCGTCACCGCCGCGGCGGCAAATCCTGCACCTTTCCCCCATCTCCTTGATCTTTTGGGCGCCCTTGTCGCTGTGGCGTCTGTGGTTGGCGGTGCCATCGCCGACACGCAGCTGACGAAATTCCGCCTTCAGCCGGAGAACAAAGGGCAGGTCTGCGAGGTCGGCCTCTGGCGCTACACGCGCCACCCCAACTACTTCTTTGAATGGCTCTGGTGGTGTTCTTTTCCGGTCATAGCGTTAGCAGGTTTCGCTATTGATTGGTTTACGATCTTTGCCCTACTGCCGCCGGTGATGATGTATGTGCTTTTGAACTATGGGTCCGGGATTCCGCCGCTTGAAAAGCACATGGTGGCGTCGCGCGGGGAGGCGTATGTGCAACTACAGTCGCGCGTGAACGCTTTCTTCCCCGGCCCGCGACGGGAGGGCTGAGCGCCATGAGTATGGTTGCACGCGTGATTGGCGCGGCAGAGCGGGCCCCCTTGCCCGATTTTCTGCTCACCGCCGGAGTGGACCGGCTGGTCGCTGGGGCCAAAGGTAAGCACGGCGCGCCAGACCCGGCCCACGACAGAGCCTTTGCGGCCGACATGGCAAACTACCCCATCGCGCTTCACCCTGAAGAGGCGAACCGCCAACACTACGAGGTTCCCGCAGCGTTCTTTGAAACGGTGCTCGGGCCGCGGCTGAAGTATTCCTGCTGCCGCTTTCCTAGTGCGCAAACGACCCTCGCTGACGCTGAGCGGATCGCGCTGAGTGAGACCATCGAAAACGCTGGATTTGCTGACGGTCAGGCGATCTTGGAGCTGGGCTGCGGCTGGGGCTCGCTGACGCTGGAAATGGCAGCGCGGTTTCCAAACGCCTCCATCGTTGCGGTGTCCAACTCCTCCTCCCAGCGCGAGTTCATCCTCTCCCGCGCTGCGGAGCGGGGCTTGAGCAATCTGACAGTGATCACGGCCGATATGGCTGAGTTCGATGCAGGCCGGCAGTTTGACAGGATCGTGTCGATCGAAATGTTCGAGCACATGTCGAACTGGCAAGCGCTATTGGCGCGCACCCGGTCCTGGCTTACTGACGATGGCCGCCTGTTCATCCACATATTCACCAACCGCGGCCAGTCCTATCGGTTTGACCACACCGACCCGGCCGATTGGATCGCGCAGCATTTTTTTACCGGTGGGATTATGCCCTCTGAGGGGCTGATAAAGTGTTTCCCCGACCTTTACCGGGTGGAAGCGGAATGGCGCTGGTCGGGCGAAGACTACGCCAAAACCGCACGCTGCTGGCTGGAGCGGTTGGACCAAAACGATGCTGACGTGAGGAAGGTTCTTGGCCAGACCTATGGCGCCGATGCTGCTGTGTGGCGTCGCCGGTGGCGCCTGTTTTTCCTCGCGACCGAAGGGCTCTTCGGCCACGACGGCGGCTCAGTTTGGGGCGTCACCCACTATCGGTTGGCGCCAGCGTAACGCTGCCTGGCTCGCCATACATTTCGGCAGCGACAGTATTCGAGATGTGATCGAGACGCGTGCTGACGGCTTCTGTTGCGTTCCCTTGACTGTCGGTGACTGTGAAAGGTTTGAAGTAGTCTTCGAACCAAGACGGCAGGTTGAT
>CAKZYH010000106.1 GCA_937884725.1 uncultured Paracoccaceae bacterium | reverse complement strand
ATGAAATTCCGCACGCTTGGCGCAGCGCTGCTCACCGCGGCCATGTTCGCTGTCCCGGCCAACGCCCAGGACATGACCCTGAAGCTCGGCCACCTCGCCAACGAGGAAAACCCTTGGCACAAGGCGTCGGTGAAGTTCGCCGAGGAGCTTGCCGCCCTCACCGACGGCCGCATCGCTGTTGAAGTCTTCCCCAACGAGTCGCTCGGCAAGGAAATCGACCTCATCAACGGCATGCAGCTCGGCACGGTCGACATGACCATCACCGGCGAAAGCCTGCAGAACTGGGCGCCGATGGCGGCCCTTCTCGCGGTGCCCTACGCCTACCGCTCCATCGACCACATGGACGAAGTGGCCTCCGGCGAGATCGGCGACGACATCAAAGCGCAGGTGATCGAGAAGGCGCAGATCCGCCCCATCGCCTACTTCGCCCGCGGCCCGCGCAACCTCACGTCTAACCGCGCCATCACCTCGCCCGACGAGCTGGACAACCTCAAAATGCGCGTTCCCAACGTGCCGCTCTTCGTGGACGTGTGGAAATCCATGGGCGCCAACCCTGGCCCGATGGCGTTCTCCGAGGTGTTTACCGGCCTGCAAAACGGCACCATCGAAGCGCAGGAAAACCCCCTCGCGCTGATCCGCTCGGCAAGCTTCAACGAAGTCCAAAGCCACGTGAACATGACCGAGCACGTGCGCTCCTGGATTTACCTCACCATCGCCGAGATGACCTGGAACAAGCTGTCGGACGAGGACAAAGCTGCGGTGATGGAAGCCGCCGCCCGCGCCCAGGCCTACGAGCGTGAGCTCTTCGAAGCCTCCATCGCGGCCGACCGCGCGTACCTGGAAGAAAACGGCATGACCTTCGTTGAGGTCGACGGCGCGGCCTTCCAAGCCGCCGCGAAGGACGCTGTGCTCGCCAACGTCAACGACGAGATCAAGCCCGTCGTTGAAGGCCTGTTTGCCGGCAACTAAGCTTGACGGCCGGGCGCTAGCCTCTCGCTGGCGCCCAACGGCCGGGTGCGCCATGAGCAAACACGCATTATGACCCGGGCCATCGCCCGCTTTACCGACGCCATTGTGCTCCTCGCGCGCCTTGGCGCAGGCCTCGCCTTCGCGGTGCTCATCGGCACCGTGCTCATCCAAGTGATCGGCCGCAGCACTGGCGTTTCGGCCGTCTGGACCGAAGAACTCACCCGCTACGCACTCCTTTACATGGTCGCGTTCGGCGCGGGCCTCGCCCTCCGCACCGGCGATCTCGTCAACGTCGACGTCATTTGCGAGCACTTGCCGAGTCCCATCCCCTGGCTCCTCCGCCTCATGTGCGCCATCGCCACCGCAGGTCTCGCAATCTTCCTGCTCGCCGGCGCCTGGCGGTTCACCTCCATCGGCGCCATGCAGACCTCACCAGCGCTCGGCATGCCCATGACCTACGCGCACATCACGGTGTGGCTGCTTCTTCTTCTCCTCGCCGTCTTTGCCGCCCTTCGCGTCATCGGCATGCTCTCGCGCACCGAGGACGGCCTCCCCACCCAGAAAACAACAGATCCAGGCTGATGGACGTCTTCATATTATTCGCCGTTTTCATCGGCGGCCTCATCGTCGGCCTGCCGGTGGCGATCACGCTGGGCCTCTCCTCCCTCGCCTACATCCTGGTCGCCGGCATCCCACCCGTCGTGATGCCGCAAAAGATGTACGCAGGGATGGACGTCTTCGTCCTTCTGTCGATCCCCGGCTTCATCCTCGCCGGTAACCTCATGAACCGCGGCGGCATTACCCACCGCATCATCCGCTTCGCGCAGGCGCTCGTGGGCTGGATCAAGGGCGGCCTCGGCCTCACCAACATTTCCGCCTCCATGCTGTTTGGCGGCATCACCGGCACCGCCGTCGCCGACGCGGCCTCCATCGGCGGCGTCATGATCCCGGGCATGAAAAAGGCCGGCTATCCAGGCGATTTCTCCGCCGCCGTCACCGCAGCCTCCTCCACCGTAGGCCCCATCATCCCCCCATCCGTCCCGATGATCATCGTCGGCGCCCTCTCCGGCATTTCTGTCGGCCAGATGTTCCTTGCAGGCGCAGTCCCCGGCATTCTCATGGGCGTTTGCATGATGGTGACCGCCTACATCATCGCGGTGCGCAAAAACTTCCCGCACCAGCCCTGGCAGGGCGCTGGCGAGGTGGCCCGCTCCTTCGGCGGCGCGGTCTGGGCGCTCGCGATGACCTTCCTCATCGTCTACGGCCTCCTCTCCGGCCTCTCCACGCCCACCGAAACCGCCATCGTCGCCTCGGTCTACGCCTTCGTCGTCGGCGCCTTCATCTACCGGGAACTCCCCATCCGCGAGGTCCCCAAAATCGTCGTCGACAGCGCCGTCTCGGCCGCTGGCATCCTCGTGCTGGTGGGCTTTGCGAACGTGTTCGGCTGGATTTTGGTGTCGGAGCGCATCCCCCAGGCCATCGCCGACGGCGTGCTCGCCATCACCGACAACAAGTTCCTCGTCATCCTCCTCATCAACATCCTGCTCCTCTTCGTGGGCATGTTCATGGAGACGATTGCAGCGCTCATCATCTTGTTCGTGCCGCTCCTTTCACTCGCCCAAGCGGTCGGCATCGAACCCCTTCACTTTGCGACCTTCGCCGTCCTCAACCTCATGATTGGCCTCACCACGCCTCCGGTCGGCGTCTGCCTCTTTGTCTGCGCCGGCATTGCAAGGCTTCCCTTGGCGCCGGTGGTGGTGGCAATCTTGCCGTTCCTCTTCACAAACATCCTGGTTTTGCTCGCCGTGTCCTACTTCCCGCCGCTCGCCACCTGGCTCCCCTCGGTCCTCGCACCATGAGCGCTCTGACCACCCGGGTCTGCCGCCTCTACGCCCAAGGCGACGTGCGCGTTGAAACCGAAAGCGTCGCGGCGCCCGGCCCCGGCGAGGCACTCCTCGCGGTGGGCGCCGGCGGCATTTGCGGCTCCGACCTTCACTATTTTCAACACGGCGGATTCGGCCCGATCAGGGTGCGCGAACCCATCATCCTGGGCCACGAAGCAGCCGGTACCGTCATCGCAGTGGGTGATGGCGTTGAAGGCCTTGCGGTCGGCCAGCGGGTCGCCATCAACCCCAGCCGCCCCTGCATGACGTGCACCTATTGCCTGCGCGGGATGACAACTCACTGCCTTTACATGCGCTTTTCCGG
>CAKZYH010000105.1 GCA_937884725.1 uncultured Paracoccaceae bacterium | reverse complement strand
CTAGCAAGCGCACCCGCCCGCCCGTCCGCTCACGTCTTCCAACGCGCGACAGCGGCGGCAATGCCCATGGCGGTGGGGGGCGATGGCATCTTCATCCTCACGGCCGATGGCCGCCGGGTCCTCGACGCATCAAGTGGCGCAGCCGTCTCCTGCCTCGGCCACTCCGACAAAACCGTCGTCAACGCCATCAAAGCCCAGCTCGACGACCTCCCCTTCGCTCACACCGGCTTCTTCACCTCCGAGCCCGCCGAAATCTTAGCGTCCATGCTGGTCGAGCGCGCGCCAGACGGCATCGCCAAAGTCTACTTCGTGTCCGGTGGCTCAGAGGCGGCAGAAGCGGCCATCAAGCTCGCCCGCCAATACCACCTGGAGCGCGGCGAGCCGAAACGCTACCGCGTTATCGCCCGGCGCCAGAGCTACCATGGCAACACCCTCGGCGCGCTCGCCGCCGGCGGCAACGAGTGGCGCCGCGCCCAATACGCCCCGCTCCTCACCGACGCCATGAGCCACATCGCCCCCTGCCACCACTACCGCTGGGCCGAACCCGGCGAGAGCCTGGAGGATTATGGCCAGCGCGTCGCGAACGAGCTGGAAACTGAAATCCTGCGCCTCGGCCCCGAAACAGCCTCCGCGTTCATGGCCGAGCCCGTCGTGGGCGGCACCATGGGCGCAGTGCCCGCCGCGCCCGGCTATCTCGCCCGCATCCGCGAGATTTGCGACAAGTACGGCGTCCTCCTCATCCTCGACGAGGTGATGTGCGGCATGGGCCGGACGGGCCACCTCTTCGCCTGCGACGAGGACGGCGTGAGCCCCGACATCCTCCTCATCGCCAAGGGTCTTGGCGCCGGCTACCAGCCCATCGGCGCTCTCCTCACCACCAACGCGGTGCACGATGCCATCGCGGGCGGCACCGGCTTTTTCCAGCACGGTCACACCTACATGGGTCACCCGGCGGCCTGCGCCGGCTCCATCGCCGTGCTGACGGCTATGGAGGAGCGAAGCCTACTCGCCAACGTGTCGGCCCGCGGCGACCAGCTCCAAGAGCGCCTGCGTGCCCGCTTCGGCAACCACCCCAACGTGGGCGATGTGCGCGGTCGCGGCCTCTTCGTGGGCGTCGAACTCGTCGCCGACCGTGCCACCAAAGCGCCCCTCCCGCCGGAAGCCAAAACCCACGCGCAGATTAAGCGCGAGGCCTTCGCCCGCGATCTGATGACATACCCCATGGGCGGCACCATCGACGGCAAATCGGGCGACCACATCCTGCTCGCGCCCCCCTTCATCGTCACCGAAGACGACGTCGACACCATCGTCGACCGGCTGGGCGAAGCTGTCGAAGCTGTGATCGGAACTGCATAGGCGCCCCGCACCGACACGTTTGAAAAGCGAAGACCGGGATGGCATCGTCCAGAGCATGACTACAGTAGATCTGAACGCCGATTGCGGCGAAAGCTTCGGCCCCTGGAACATGGGCGATGACCCCGCCATCTTGTCGATCGTGACGAGCGCCAACGTCGCCTGCGGCTTCCACGCCGGCGACCCCGACACCATGCTCGAAACGTTTGCCACCGCCAAAGAGCGCGGCGTCTCAGTCGGCGCGCACCCCGGGTACGAGGACCTGACGGGCTTTGGCCGGCGCATCATTCCCATGAAGCCGGAAGCCATCGAGACAATGGTCGCCTACCAAATCGGCGCCGCCGTCGCGATGTCAGCAATGGCCGGCCACCCGATCAGCCACGTCAAAGCGCATGGTGCGCTATCCAACCACGCCATGGTGGACCCCGACGCGGCGAACGCCGTTGCGGCGGCGGTCAGGGCAGTGGATCCAAACCTGACGCTCCTCGCGATCGCAACGACGGAGCTGGAGCGCGCCGGTCGCGAGGCGGGCCTCAAGGTCGCCTCTGAGATCTTCGCCGACCGTGCCTACGAGGCCAACGGCCTCCTCATGTCCCGCGCCAAACCGGGCTCTGTGCTGTCGGACGGCGACGACGCCGCCTCGCGCATCGTCGCGATGGTCAAGGAAGGCGCGATCATCGCCCACGATGGCACACGCATTCCCACCGCCATCCACTCGATCTGCGTCCACGGCGACAACCCGCACGCCATCGCTATCGCGAGCACCGTGCGCACCGCCCTGGAAGGCGCCGGCGTGACCCTCGCGCCGTTCGCCAGCAACGGACACTAGCGTTGGCATCGCCCCTCACGGGCTCGGTCATCCGGCCCTGCGGGGAGGACGCCTTCGTGGTCGAGTTCGGCGACACCATCCGGCCGGAACACAGCGCGGCCGTCGCCAAACTCACCAAAGCGTTCGACGAAGCAGCGCTCCCCGGCGTGCGCGAGGTCGTCCCCACCTTCCGCTCCGTACTGGTCCAGTTCGATCCCGACGCCACCAGCGAAGCCGAACTCGTCAACGCCATAGGCGCCGAGATAGCGGGCGAGGCGCAGCGCGAAACCCGAACCTTCTCGATCCCCGTCTGCCTCCACGGCGAGATGGCGGAGGACATTGACGAGATGGCGGCTGAGCTCGCAATGCCCACCGACGATGTCCGGGCTGGGATTGTCCGCAGCCGCCTTCAAGTCGGCATGTTCGGCTTTGCGCCGGGCTTCATCTATCTCTCAGGGTTGGATCCATCCCTCGAGCTGCCACGCCGTAAATCTCCGCGCCCACCTATGCCCAAAGGCAGCATGATCATAGCGGCCGGAATGGCCGGCTTTTCCCCAGCGGTCATGCCGACAGGGTGGTACGTGGTCGGCCAGACGGCCGTCGAACTGTGGCGACCCAAACAAACCCCCAAAACCCCGTTTGAGGTCGGCGACTACCTCCAAGTGGTTGCCGTCGATGAAGCCACCATCCGCGAACTCACGATGGATCCAACCGGCGGTGTGGAGGAGCTGCGATCATGAGCGCCGCACTCGCGCTCACCCGCTCGAACCCGTTCGTGAGCTTGCAGGACGCCGGCCGCTCGGGCGCGATGCGCTACGGCGTATCCCAATCCGG
>CAKZYH010000104.1 GCA_937884725.1 uncultured Paracoccaceae bacterium | reverse complement strand
ATGCTATTCGATGTCCGCACCTACACGTGCAAACCGGGCCG
Organism: uncultured Paracoccaceae bacterium; assembly: GCA_937884725.1. Classification (GTDB taxonomy): domain Bacteria; phylum Pseudomonadota; class Alphaproteobacteria; order Rhizobiales; family Amorphaceae; genus Acuticoccus. The sequence goes on along the minus strand of CAKZYH010000104.1, from coordinate 3,743 downwards.
CCTCAACGCCCAACTGAAGCTTTACGAAGAAATTGGCCTTCCCACACAGACAAAACATCTCGGAAAGCCGGTCTTTTACTGCCGCACCGAGACTGGCGACGCCAACGAATACGTCCACATTTGGTGCTTCCACTCCGCGGCGGACCGCGAAGAAAAGCGCGCCAAGATGCAGGCCGACCCTGCGTGGCAAAACTTCCTCGCCCAACTCGCCGAGCAAGGCAACCTCGTGTCCATGACCAACAAACAGATGGTCCCGGTCAGCTTCTTCGATCCCCCCGAAGGCGTGAAACCCCTGTAATCAAAGACGAAGAGGTCCGGCTATGGACAGTAATAACCCCTATTTCACCAAAGGCCTGGAGCAGCGTAAAGCCGTCTTGGGCGACGCGTATGTGGAGAAAAACCTCGCCGCAGCCGACGACTTCAACCGCCCGTTCCAGGAGGCAATGACCGCCTGGGCCTGGGGGTTCGGCTGGGGCGATGACACCATCGACCTCAAAACGCGCTCGATGATGAACCTCTCCATGCTCGGCGCACTCGGCAAAATGACCGAGTGGGAGATCCACTGCCGCGGCGCGCTCACCAACGGTGTCACGCCCGACGAAATCCGTTCCATCATCCACGTCATCGGCATTTATTGCGGCTGCCCCCAGGCGCTGGAGTGCTTCCGGGTCGCCCGCAAAGTGCTCCAAGAGGCGGGCGAGCTGTAGCGGCCGGGTCCGTCGACACCGCGACAAAACCAAGAATAACCCACTGTATAAAATGAGATTTCCCGATCTGCCGAGAATAAATGCTCGACAGATCGGCCCGCGAATTTAAAATCAACCCAAACCAAGCGCCGCGAAAAAGGCGCAAACTCCGGAGGACGCCCATGCTCTTGCGCACCACAACCCTTGCTGCTGCCGCACTGGCCGCGCTGCCGCTGGCTGTCATGCCCGCCGCCGCGCAGGACAGCGTGAAGGTCGGCTTTATCTCCTTCCTCACCGGCCCCGCCGCTGGCCCGTTCGGCATCCCCGGCAAGAACGGCGCGGAGCTGATGGTGAAGGCCATCAACGAAGGCAGCGTTCCCGCGCCGTACAACACCGTTGGTCTCGGCGGACGGCAGATTGAGCCCACCTATGTGGACGAAGCCGGCGGCTCCGCAGCCGTTGTCACCGAGTACCGCAACCTTGTGCAGCGCACCGACGTCGATTCCGTCGTGGGCTTTATCTCGTCCGGCAACTGCCTCGCCGGCGCACCGGTGGCGGAAGAGCTGAAAACCTTCACCATCCTCTACGACTGTGGCACCCCCCGCATTTTTGAGGACAACGACTTCAGGTACGTCTTCCGCGTCTCGGGCCACGCCACCCAAGATAACGTCGCCGCAGCCCGCTACATGATCGACACGCTCGGCGAAATCCCGTCGGTCGCTGGCGTCAACCAAAACTACGCCTGGGGCCAAGACTCCTGGCGCGACTTCACACTCGCGCTCCAAACCCTCGCGCCAGACATGGAAGTCTCCCGCGAGCTCTTCCCGAAACTCTTCGCCGGTGAATACGGTGCGGAAATCTCTTCCGTGCTCTCCTCCCGGTCCCCGGCCGTGCACACCTCGCTCTGGGGCGGCGACCTGGAGTCCTTCACCCTCCAGTCCGTGGCCCGCGGCCTGACCCGCAGCTCCACCATGCTCCAGGTGGCCGGCGAATCGGCCATGTTCCGCCTCGCTAGCCAAATGCCCGAAGGCACCATGATCGGCAGCCGCGGCACCCACGGCCTCATGGCGCCCGACACCGTGCTCGCCAACTGGTTCCGTGACAGCTACGTGGAAATGTTCGGTGAGATGCCGACCTACCCTTCCTACCACATGGCCCAGTCGATCATCGCGCTGAAGTACGCCTGGGATAAAGCCACCGAAGCCAACGGCGGCGAGATCCCCAACGACGAACAGCTCGCCGACGCCCTGCGCGGCGCCACGTTCGAGGCCACCTCCGGCACCATCGAAATGGCGCTCGGCAACGGCCACCAAGGCATCGCCGACATCGCCTACGGCACCTTCGCCCTCGTCGACGGTGAGCCCGCAGTCGAAAACGTCATCGTCTACCCCGCGCGCTGCGTGAACCCGCCGGCCGACATGAAGTCGGTGGAGTGGCTGGAAGCCGGTATGCCCGGCGCTGAAGAGCACTGCTGATCAAAACGTTGAACGGGGCGATCATTGATCGCCCCGTTTTCGTCTCTCGTGTCTCGCGCCGTTAGGGTCCCCGAATGGATATGATGACCGCGCAGTTCATCCTCATGGATGGACTGGTCTATGCCGCCTATCTCTTCATCGTCGCCGTGGGCCTGTCGCTCATCTTCGGCGTCATGAAGATCCTGAACGTCGCCCACGGCGGCTGCTACGCCTTCGGCGCCTACGCCGCAGCCACCGCCATCGGCCTATACGCGCAGACTGACTTGCCCATCGCCGGCATGTTCCTCGCCCTCGTGGTCGCTGCCCTTGCAGTCGGCGCACTTATCGGCCTGGTCCTGGAGCGTGGCGTACTGCGCCTGTTTTACGACCGCGACGAAGTCATCATCGTCCTCGTGACCTACGCCGCCTTCCTGATCCTGGAAGACCTTCTCATCGTCATCTGGGGCACCGGCTCACTCCTCGCCTATCAGCCGATGCTCGCCGCTGGAAACATGTTCATCGGCAACATGATCATCTCCAACTACGACCTCATTTTGATCGGCGCCGCGGTCCTAATCGCCCTCCTCATGTGGATTGTGCTGACGCAATCGCGCGTCGGCCGCCTCCTCGTCGCGGTCATCCACGACCGTGAAATGGCCGCCGCCATGGGCATCAACGTGGCAACCATGTTTGTTGTCACCTTCGCCGTCGGTGCTGCCCTTGGCGCGCTCGGCGGCGCCCTCATGGCGCCCAAAATCTCGGTCTCGCTTGGCATCGGAGTGGAAGTCATCGTCCTCGCCTTCGCCGTTGTCGCCGTCGGTGGGCTCGGCTCCATCCAGGGCGCCATCGTCGGCGCGCTGATGATCGGCTTTGCCCGCGCCTTCGCCGTCCACCTCCTCCCGGAAGTGGAACTCTTCGTCATCTACGGCGTGATGGCGCTCGTCCTCGCCTTCCGCCCCCATGGCCTCTTCGTCCGGCCCGAAGCCCGTAAGATCTGAGGAGAGCCAGACATGTTCCGCATCACCGATCTCCTCGTCCCGGCCATCTTTCTGGCCCTTGGCTTCAGCGCGCCCTACCTCGCCGATTGGCTGGTCGCAACCTCCACGGTCGCACTGTCCGCCGGCCTCGTCGTCCTCGGCCTCATCATCATGTGGCGCGGCGGCTTGGTCTCCTTTGGGCAGGGCCTTTACTTCGCACTCGGCGCCTACACCACGGCGCTCCTCTTGCGCCTCACCCCCATCAATGACGCCATCGTCCTGATGGTCGCGTCCGCCGCCATGGCCGGCCTCGTCGCCTTCGCGGTCGGCTTCCTCATCGCGCGCTACCGCGAAATCTTCTTCGCCATGCTCACCCTCGCGCTGTCGATGATCCTCTACGGCGTGCTCGTGAAAACCGAAGCGCTCGGCTCCACCGACGGCTTCAACGTCGAGCAATGGAGCCTCTTCGGCACCGACGTCGTGGTCGAACAGCGCCTCACCATCGCGTTCTACCTCGCCCTCGCGTCCGCCAGCGTCGCCTCCGTCGTCGCCATGATGTACCTGCGCTCCGTCGCCGGCAGCGCCGCCATCCCCTTGCGCGAAAACGAAATCCGCGTGGAATATCT
>CAKZYH010000103.1 GCA_937884725.1 uncultured Paracoccaceae bacterium | reverse complement strand
CTTCCGCGCCCTCACCGCGGTGGACAGCAAACTGGACGCCGGTTTCGACCCGGTGACCGTCGCCGACAGAGCAGCCGAAGCCGCAATCCGCGAGCATTTGTCGGCGACCGCGCCGGATGACGGCGTCATCGGTGAAGAATTCCCCCGCAAACCCAGCGCGAACGGGCGAAATTGGATTGTCGACCCCATCGACGGCACCCGGGGGTTCATCATGGGCCTGCCCACCTGGGGCACTCTTATCGCACTGCACACAGGCGAGCGGGTCACCACGGGTCTCATGGCACAGCCCTTTGTGGGCGAAACGTTCTTCGCCAGCGAGGACGGCGCGTTCCACCAGCGTCTCGGGGGCGACGCGCCCACACCAGCACCGCTCAAAACGCGCCCCTGCGCAAACCTTGCCGATGCGATCCTCACAACCACCTCGCCAGACCTGTTTCGTGGCGCCGCAAGAGAAGGCTTCGAGCGAGTCCGCCATGGCGCGAAAACCATGCGTTACGGCGCAGACTGCTACGGCTACGCGATGGTCGCAGCCGGCCACTGTGACGGCGCCGTGGAGATAGGATTAAGCGCCTACGACATCGCCCCCTTCATCCCGATCATCCGCAGGGCCGGCGGCGTTCTCACCGACTTCCAAGGCAACGACATCGAGCCCACCATCCTGGATGACTACAACGGAGAGGCCGTCGCGGTCGGCGACCCCCGGCTCCTCGACCCCATTCTGAACACCCTGAATGGCTAGCGAGACCACAACCATCCAGGATGGAACTGGACAGCAGGCCGCCGCCATCGTCCTCGGCCTTATCGCCGTCGTGATCTTTGCCGGAACCCTCCCGGCAACGCGTCACGCTGTGACCGAACTGAGCCCCGCTTTCGTCACCCTTGGCCGAGCAGCTCTTGCGGGACTGATGGCCATTGCAGCGCTCGCGATCACCCGCTCGCCGTTGCCACCGCGACGTGACTTGCTTCGCTTTGCCGGTGTCGCGGCGTGCCTCACGCTGGGCTTCCCGTTCCTTCTGGGCCTTGCAATGCTCACCGTGCCGTCAGCGCACGGCGGAGTGGTGATAGCCATCATGCCCGTCGCGGTGACCGCGTGCGCGGCGCTGTTTGGCAACGAAAAGCCGGGACCGCGCTTCTGGGCGCTCAGTGTTCTGGGCGCCGCCATCGTCCTTGTATACACCGCGAGCCATGCCGGCTGGTCGGTGCGCACGGGCGATATCTTTCTAGTGCTGGGCTCCATCGTCGCCGCCATCGGCTACACGCTGTCAGGCAGGCTGGCGCGCGGCGGTGGCTATGCCGGCTGGCAGGTGATCTCCTGGGCGCTGGTGCTCGCGCTGCCTTTTCACTTGGTGGGCACCGTCGCGGTCGCCCCGGCCGAGCCGCCTCAATCCATCAGCGTAATGGCGGCCTTCGCCTACCTCGGCGTGTTCTCCATGTTCCTGGGCTTTTTCTTTTTTAATCAGGCGATGGCCCGCGGAGGGATCGCCAAAATCGGCCAGCTTCAGCTGATCCAACCTTTCTTCACCCTCGCGATCGCAGCGGTCCTCCTCGGCGAGGCCATCCAGCTCGACAGCATTGTGTTCGCCATCCTGGTCGTCGTCGTGGTCGCAGCCGCGCAGCGCCAACAGGTCATCACGCCAACCTAGAGCCCTTTTCGCTCATGTTGGGTCACGCGATGGGCTTGGGGCGTGCCGTGGCAAGGAGCGGTGCGCCGCGCGTCGCGTGACCCAACATGAGCGAAAAGGGCTCTGGCCGCACTGCGCCTGAAACCGCTTAGTGCGCCTCCGCCCAGCTCGCCCCAGCGCGTGCATCCACATCCAGCGGTACCGCGAGCTGCACCGCCGGCATCGCCGCCCCCTCCATCACGCTGCGAATGGACCTGATCGCGGCGTCCGCCTCGTCCTCCGGCGCCTCAAACAAAAGCTCGTCATGCACCTGCAAGAGCATGCGCGTGTTGGGCGCCGCGTCCGCCAGCACCGGCTCCATCCGCACCATCGCCCGCCGAATAATGTCCGCCGCCGACCCTTGGATCGGCGCATTGATCGCGGCCCGCTCATAAAACGCACGCAATGACGGGTTTTTCGTATCGATCTCGGGGTAATGCGCCTTCCGCCCAAACAGCGTCGTCACGTACCCGTGCTCGTGCACAAAGGCTTTGGTGGCATTCATATAGTCTTTGATGCCGGGAAACCGCTCAAAGTACTTCTTGATATAGGCCGACGCCTCACTGTGCGGGATCGAGAGCTGATTCGCGAGCCCAAACGCTGAAATCCCATAAATAATGCCAAAGTTGATGGCCTTCGCGCGACGCCGCACCGACGGGTCCATCCCCTCCACCGGCACCCCAAACATCTCACTCGCGGTGATGGCGTGAATGTCCTGGCCTTCCGCAAACGCATCGCGAAGCTGCGGAATGTCGGCAATATGCGCCAGAACGCGCAGCTCAATCTGCCCGTAGTCGGCGGCAATCAGCGTCGTCCCGGGCGCAGCCACGAAGGCCGTGCGGATCTTCCGCCCCTCCTCGGTCCGGATCGGAATGTTCTGCACATTCGGATCGGTGGAACTCAACCGCCCCGTCGTCGTTGAGGCCATCGAGAACGTCGTGTGCACCCGCCCCGTGTCCGGGTTGATCTCATCCTGCAACGCGTCGGTATAGGTCGACTTCAGCTTCGAGATCTGCCGCCATTCCAAAATCTTGACGGGCAGAGGGAAGCCCTCATTGGCAAGATCATCGAGCACCTGCGCGCCAGTCGACCAAGCGCCCGTTTTGGTCTTTTTGCCCCCCGGATAGCCCATCTTGTCGAACAGGATCTCCGACAGCTGCTTGGTGGAGCCGATGTTGAACTTCTCGCCCGCCAGCTCGTAAATCTCGTCCTCAATGCGGGCGAGCGTCTGGCTGAAATCGCCCGACATGCGCGACAACACGTTCCGATCCACCACGATGCCAGCGGCCTCCATGCGCCCCAGCACCGGCAGCAACGGCCGCTCCAGCGTCGCGTACACATTGAAGGTTTTGGCCGCCAGCGCTTTCTGGCGCAGCAGCGGCGCAAGCCGAAGCGCAATGTCAGCCTCCTCCGCAGCGTGCGGCATCGCGGCATCAACCGGCACTTCCGCAAAGGAAATCCGGCTTTTCCCGGTCCCCATCACGTCGCGGTCATCCACCGGCGTGTGGCCCAGATAGCGTTTGGCAAGGCTCGCATAATCGTGCTGCTCCGCACCCGCATCGGCGGCGTAGGACAACAGCGCAGTATCATCGAGCGGAGACACCGCCAGACCCACCCGGTGCAACGCCAACCAGTCCCGCTTCCCGCCCGCCGACACTTTCTGAACGCCCGGCGCCGACAAGATGCCAGACAGCGCACCAACCACGTCATCAAGCGCCATAGACGGCGCGCGCTCGTCCATCAGATCCGCACCGCGGTGCCCGACCGGCACATAGACAGCCCGCCCCGGACCGCACGCCAGCGCGATACCGCACACCGGCCCAGCCATCGGCCGAGGACCATCGATCCGCACCGATAGGCCAAGGCACCCCGCCTCTTCCGCCTCCGCCAAAAACGCCGACAAATCGTCCACCGTGGTGACCGTCCGGTACCCCTCGTGGGAGACTTCGGTTGCTGCAAGGGCAGCCTCCAAATGCGCCGCGAGGGAGGCGGGCGTGCGCGGCGCACCATCGTCCTCTGCCGCATCGGGCTGCGGCGCGTCGGCTCCCGGCGCATCGAACCCCTCAGCCGCGCTCACCTTGGCGTGGTCGACCCCAAAATCCTCCGCCGCACGCCGCGTGAGCGTCGAAAAATCCATCGCCTTAAAGAACGCAATCAGCGCCTCGCCATCCGGCTCACGCTTCTCCAGCGCCTCCAGCGGCGTGTCGAGCTCAACGTTCTGGTCCAACGTCACAAGACGCTGCGACAGCCGCGCCTGATCGGCAAACTCGATCAGATTCTCACGCCGCTTCTGCTGTTTGATCTCCGACGCACCGGCCAGCAGCGTCTCCAAGTCACCGTACTCGCCAATCAGCTGCGCCGCCGT
>CAKZYH010000102.1 GCA_937884725.1 uncultured Paracoccaceae bacterium | reverse complement strand
CGCACCCAGCGTATTCGCGCAGCCCAGAGCGCCGCATGAGCGATCCCTATTTCGGCTTCATCTTCGCGGCCTACGCCGTCTCCGCCGCAACCATCGGCGCGCTCATCCTGTGGGTGATCGTCGACCGCCGCCAGGCCCGCGCAGCGCTGGAACGCGCTGACAGGGCCGCCAAACAGGCGCGCCGTCGTCGTGCTTAAGATCGCCCTCATCGCACTGCCGCTGGTGGTGTTCAGCGCGCTCGCCGGCGTGTTCGGCGTCCGCGTCCTCGACGGCGCGGACCGGATGGTCGTCCCCTCAGCCCTCATCGGGCGGGAAATGCCAAGCGCAACCTTCCCCCCGCTGGCCGCTGAAATGCCAGGCTTCGACCCGGCCGCCTTCACCGGCCAACCCATGCTGGTCAACGTCTTCGCAAGCTGGTGCGCCCCGTGCCGCGTCGAGCATCCGCTCCTCATGGAACTTGCGAAAACGCCAGGCCTCACCGTCGCAGGCATCAACTTCAAGGACCGGGCGGACGGCGCACTGTCCTTCCTCGCCGAACTCGGCAACCCCTACGATGCCGTCGGCATCGACCCCGACGGCCGCAAAGCCATCGAGTGGGGCGTCTACGGCGTCCCAGAAACCTTCGTCATCGCGGCGGACGGCACCATCAGAGCAAAACATGTCGGCCCGCTCACAGAGGCTGACATCAACGGCACCTTCGGGGACGCCATGCGCGCCGCCCTCCGCGAGGCCGCCGCCTCATCCTAAGCGCCCAGCCGTCCGCATTCCTCCACCGAAAACCCAGCGTGACCTCCTACCAAAACCCAAAAATCGTCACCGGGTCGGTGGTGCGCCACGGCAGCGCCATCTTGCTTTGCCGCCGCGCCATCGAACCCTCGAAGGGGTTGTGGACCATCCCCGCCGGCTACCTGGAGATGGGCGAAACGCCGCAGGAGGGCGCCATCCGGGAGGCGGCCGAGGAAGCGGCCATCCGCATCGCCATCACAGGCCTCCTCGCGGTCTACACCGAGCGCGAGGGCGGCCGCGTCCTTCTGTTCCACCGCGCAACGCTCCGGCAGCCAGCATTCGCGGCCGGCCCGGAGAGCCAGGCCGTGGCTCTCTTCCCGGACGACCAATTACCCTGGGACCAGCTCGCATTCCCCAGCGTCCGCTGGGCGCTCCTCGACGAGCGGCGCCGCGGCGGCCCGTTCTGCAACCCGGACGACACCCCGGCCCCGATGTGACCCTGGCGCAAGCCTGGTCCGCAAAAGCCGGCCCATAGGCCACTTTCACCTGCGATTGATTCGAAGGTGATCGCGCAGCGGCATACCAATATCTGCACGACACGCTGGGGACTCGATTATGGCACGCGACTTCTTGTGCGGTGCAGCGATGATGGCCGGTGCTGTGATTATGGCGGCATGGTCAACGCCCGCGCTCGCGCAAAGCCAGCCGCGTGCCGTGCTGGAACTCTTCACCAGCCAAGGCTGCTCATCATGCCCGCCCGCTGACGAACTCCTCGGCGAACTGGCGCTCGACAGCGACGTCCTCGCCGTCACGCTCCCAGTCAAGCTGTGGGACTTCTTGGGTTGGCAAGACACCCTCGCCACCCAGCAAAACACCGACCGGCAGATGGCCTATTCTGTCGCCCGCGGAGACCGCGACGTCTACACGCCGCAGATGATGGTCAATGGCGAACTCGGCGTTGTGGCGAGCGACCGGGATGCGGTGGAGGCGGCCATCAACGAGAGCGCCGACGCCATGACGCTGCCGATCTTCGCCTCGGTCGAGAACGACGTGTTGAGCATCTCAATCCCGTCGTCTGCCGAGGGTCCCGTGGACGTCACGCTGTGGCTTCTCGTGGTGGAGGATGAGGTCACCGTCCCCATCGGCGCCGGCGAAAATCGCGGGCGCAAGCTCGTTTACCACAATGTCGTGCGTGAGATGCGGCCCATGGGCATGTGGAAGGGCCGCCCCATGCAAATCGATCTGCCGCTCACCGACCTGAAGAAAAGCGAAAGCTTCGGCTGCATTATCATCGCCCAGGAGCACACATTCCGCGGCCCAGGGCGGATCATTGGCGCGGCCGCGGTGGACAAGCTCTTTCCAGGAACGGCGATGGCCACCGCCGAACAATAGAAAAGCGGCCCCGTAAGGCCGCCTTTCTGTATCGTCTCGATCCCGAAGGAGCCCAGCCGGCAGCGGATGCCACCCTGCTGGGACTGCCCGCCATTAGAACGTGCGCTGTGCCCGCAAGAACGTCGACAGCACGCTGCCATCGCCCGCGGCATCGGTGTCGATGTACTTGAACTGAGCACCCGCACCCAACGTGAAGCCAGGCACCGGCGCGTAACCGACAAAGCCCTCAATGTCGTAGTTGCGGAAGTCGGTGTTTCCGCTGCCGGCCGGCTGCTCGTTATCAACCCACAGGAAGCCACCCTGAACACCTGCGGCAATGGACGGTGTGATGGAAATCGTACCGCCACCCGAGACAGAGAATGCCTCGACAAGCTTCAAGGTGGCGTTGTTGCCCACCACTGCGTCGGCCACCAGCGGGCCAATAGGTGTCTCGGCAACGTAGGACAGGGCACCCTGGGTGTAGCTGCCTTGAATGCCGACTTGGGTGGATGCGCCGAACGGCACATTCACCGTCACGCCACCGCCGGCGGCAAAGCCGTATGTGTCATCAACGTTGCCAAAGCCTGAGCTGATGTAGTGGCCGGCACCCATGATCTGTGCCGAACCCCAGGCCTGGTCGACCCGCAGGTTACCGACCACATCAGGCGCGCGTGTGCCGCCATACCCCACCACCAGCGGGCTGGTAGGGTTGATGGCAAACGGGTTGCCCACACCGTTCGGGTTGGCGATCCCAACGCTGCGCTCCACCACGTCTTCCACCGCAGCGGATGCGGAAAAGCCATTGCCGAACGCAAAGGTGTAGGCCGCAACGTTCGTCGTCGTGTCTGAGTAGTTGGTGTTCAGGAACTGGGCCGTGCCGTAGGTGGCATCCAGGAAGTCGTAGAACGACTGCGTGCGGCCGAAGGTCAGCCCGCCGAACTGGATAAACGCGCGGTTGAGCGTGGTGAACGCCGATGCCCGCCCCGTTGTGGCGAGGACTTGGTCGCCGTTGCCGAAGCCAAACTCAGACGTGAAGTAGACTTCCGAGAACGTACGCAAGAGCCCAAACTCGGTGCTCGTGCGGCTGTCGAGATAAAGGTAGGCCCTGGAGCGGAATCGGGTGAAGTTGTCGCCGCCTGCGAGGCCGAAATCCTGCAGCGGCTCAAACCCGTCGTTGAAATCCACAATGATGTTGTAATCAGCGCGAACGCGGCCAGCGATACGCAGGCAGGTTTCCGTCCCAGGGATGAAGAAGAAACCATCGCCAAAGGCGTCGCAGACACGCACATAATCGACAGGTTCGGGCAGTGGAGCAATAAGATCTGCGCCATAGGCAGACGTCGTCGCCACCGCGAGACCCGCGGCGAGCGCCAATGCTTTGGTGGTCATGAACCGAGTTCTCCGGTCTAGAGAGACCGTCTTACGCAACACGACGGACCTTCCCGCGGAAGGCCCGTAACAACTGTGCGATTCGGCGGGGGCCACTCACTGGGGCGATCAAGACCGCCCACACCTTTCGACACCCCAACGCCTAGCGAAAACGCGGTTTTATCCACTTAGAAGTTGTGTGTGGCCTTTGCGCCACACAATCCACGCCGCTCCGCTATCATCAGACCCCGCCCGCCGCGAGGAACCGCCCGTCAACCCCATCGCCGATCGGCAGCACGCCCATCCCGGCAAAGGAGACGCCGCACGCCCGAACGGGACCTTGCAACGCGGAGCGCAGCGCCGAACCCCACGCCGACCACGCGAACTGAGGTGGGTCAACCATCTGTCGCAGAAGCGTGATTCTCATCACGGGGTTCAGAGCCACCGCCACCCATCTGCTCTTCATCGGGAAGCGACACTCCCATCACCAACTAGGAAAACTCTAATGAAGACGATCTCCGCCACCCTCGCTGCCGCACTTCTGGCCGCATCACTCGCCG
>CAKZYH010000101.1 GCA_937884725.1 uncultured Paracoccaceae bacterium | reverse complement strand
GGTCGGGGGAGGCGAGGGTTTCGCACAGGCCGCCGATGTCTGGCCCGATGGCGCGTCGAGCATTGGCACGCACAATCCGGCCGGTTTCGTTCTCCGGCCCTGCCGCGCCGCCGGCGACCAGCGATAGCGGCACCCCAAGCGCCTTGGTGAGTGCTTCAACATCGGCGACGGCAGGTTCTGTGATGTCCCGCTCCACTTGGCTGAGCCATCCGACGGAGCGCCCGACGCCCGCTGAGAGCGCCTGGAGGGTAACACCCTTCGACTTCCGCAGCGCGCGCAAATCGCGGCCGATGGTGGAGTTGGTGCTCAGCGCCACATGAAACCCACGATGAAAATTTCACCTGTTATTTCACGTCAACGCCCCCATTCGCAAGCTGTTTAGTTGAGCGTTCGTGCCCCTTTTTCAGCGCACACTCCCGCACCGCAGGACAGTAGTCCCCGCGCTGTCGCCCTCGCGGACAATGATCCTCAAACGGAATTTCTGAATCACACGCTGCAGGGCATTGATGGTGGGGAAGGCCCGCGCTGGGGGCTTCTAGATTTTGTCCAACACTTTTATCGCGGGGGTGGGGTGATGAAAACGCTGCGCGAAATTAGGCATCTTCGTGAGATTGCAGAGCACGCCGCTTCCAGCGATGGGGTTACTGATTTTCTGCGCGACTTAATCAGCGAGGCCCGTGCGCAAGGCGGCTCCGGGCCTATAGCCAAAAGCGAAATCAAAGGAATTAGCTTTCGAGAGGTATCCTTCGCGCATGGAGGATCAAATGTAAGACTAGAGTTCTCTGGGGTCGCACGTTAATGGGCCCAATGATGTCGATTGAAGGTTAGACAGTCTTCAAATTTTCAGATGACTTCACAGATCCAATTGACGTTTGGGGGCGAATATTTGATTCAAGTCGACGGCTTGACAATTAATTTGCTCAATCCCTTACAGATCTCCTAGGATCTGCTTATATTATTGAGGACACATGGCGATCTACATTGATGGCACATGTTTTTCTGGAGCCGAGGAAATCGCGATATGGCTAAAGCAATTATTTCATATATACTGGGGCTAATAACTTTACCGATTTTTCTTGTCTTGCATATACTGTTTTTTATCCCCATATTGATTCCAGCGGGTCGTATTCTCGAGATTCCGCTTACCCCCGATGTTTCCATCGAAACCGAAACTGTCGAACCGTCGGCTTTCATGACAGATCCAAGGCGCATCGGTCGGCTCAAACATCGCAACGGTGAAACCATCGTTGCGGCAAACATACACCGATACTGCTTCGACCACTCTGGCATAGAGGGGTTTTTGAACGATCCGGGAGGTTCCCTCAGCTTGTCAACTCATTACTTTAATTACAGTTTCGGCGATGAGAGTGCGACGGTCGTTGAAATAGATCGCGGGCATGGTGCCCCGGACATGATGGGGGAAGGCATTCATCGCCCTTGCGATAGCGAACGAGATTGCATGGCCTACATCGCATATCGAACGGATATATTTAAGCAAAACTGGCAAGCTCAGTTCAACTGCCGCAATAAGTCCGGATGAGCGGCGGCTGATAGAAAAACGAGCAAACATCGCAGCGCAATGCGCACGTTCACACCACCGTCTATTGCGGGTGCCGCAGGGTCACAATTCTGACTGATCGCACTCGTAGGTAGGCCACCCAAAAAAACTGCTATTCAGAGTTTAGCTTGGGTGCCATGCTCCTGCCATCGAACCGGGAGAGGTGACCCGCAGATGGACGATGAGTCCGCACCGACCCGCCGGCGGCCGGACCGCGAGCGCAAGTCTTCAGACTTTCCTGAGGAACGATGGCGAGATGTCCCGCCGCATCAAAGCCATGGTTTCTTCGAAGCCGCCGCGCCGCTCCATGAAACCAGAGATAATGGCAAGCCGCACTACTGGGGGCACCGACAGAGAGTGCGCGACCGGCTTGCATCCGGCGGCGCCGAAAGCATGCCCGACTACGAACTCGTGGAGCTTTTGCTGTTCAACGCCATTCCAAAGCGCGACGTCAAACCCCTTGCAAAACGGCTGCTGGCTGAATTCGGCGGCTTTGAACGATTGATGACCGCCCAAAGGGAACAACTGGCGCGCCATCCCTTCGTGGACCATTGGGTGATCCACCAAATCAAGCTCGCCGAAGCGGTGGCCATCCGGTTAGCCAAAGCAAAGGTGCAAGACAGCACAGTCTTCCACGGCGTCGACGAGATTATCGACTACTTGCGTGTGCGCCTTGGCCACGCTTCGGTGGAACACACCCGCTGCCTTTTTCTGGATAAGAAAAACAAACTACTGGCTGACGAAGAGCTGGGCCGGGGCACCGTCGATCATACGCCCATTTATCCGCGGGAAATCGTCAAGCGGGCCCTAGAAGTGGGCTGTACCGCCATTGTCCTCGTTCACAACCACCCGTCCGGCGACGCGCGTCCGTCGCAGGCTGACATCGATATGACCAATAAGATTGTGGACGCCTGCACCGTCATGGGCATCGTCGTCCACGATCATCTGATCATTTCTTCCGATGCCCATGTGAGCTTCAGGCAACTCGGCCTGATAGACTAACCATTCTACTGAAACACCCGCGTCAGCGCACTGTCGATGCTGTCGGTGATGGCATCAATGTCCGCCTCCGTCGCGATGAGGGCAGGGCTGAGGCACAGCGTATTGTTGAGGCCGGCCAGCGAACGGTTGGTCATGCCGATGATGATCCCGTCTGCCATGCAGGTGTCCACCACCGCCTTCACCTTTTGCTCCGCCGCCGCCTCGCGCGTCGTGCGGTCGGCGACAAGCTCGGCGCCCCAGAAGAGGCCCTTGCCGCGCACTTCGCCAATGCAGGCGTGCTTGTCCTGAAGTGCGCGCAGGTTGTTTTCGAGCCGTGCGCCCATGGCGTTGGTGTTCGCCAACAGACCTTCGTCGACAATGATGCGCATGTTCTCAATCGCCGCCGCAGGGCCAGCCGTACAGCCGCCAAACGTCGAGATGTCCCGGAACATGGACATTGGATCCTCGTGATCCTCCTTGAAGAGATCGAAAATCTCCTCGGTGGTCACCGTCGCCGAGATCGCCGCGTAGCCTGACGCGAGCCCCTTCGCCATCGTCACGAAGTCAGGCTTCAGGCCATAGTGTTGGTAGCCGAACCACTCGCCGGTGCGCCCCACACCGCACACGACTTCGTCAAGGTGCAGGAGAATGTCGTACTTCTCGCAAAGGTGCTGCACACCCTCCCAATAGCCCTTCGGCGCAACAATCACGCCGCCGCCCGCCGTGATCGTCTCCAGGCAAATGGCGCCAACGGTGTCCGGCCCCTCGCGCAGGATGACCGCCTCGATGGCATCCACGCACGCCTGACCATAGTCCTCAGCGTTGGGGTACTGGTTGCGGTATTCTAGGCAGTGCGGGACCTCCACGAAGCCCGGCGCGAACGGGCCATACTCGCCCTTGCGCTGGTCCTGGCCGCCGGCCGACAGCGTCGCAATCGTCGTGCCGTGATAATCGCGCTCGCGATACAGGATCTTGTACTTCTTGCCGCCATACTTCCGGTGCGAAATCTGGCGCACCATCTTGAACGCCTTCTCGTTCGCCTCAGAACCAGAGTTCGAATAATAGACCCGGCTCATGCCCGGCATCTTATCGATCAGCTTTTCAGCAAAGATCGCGCCCGGTACCGACCCAAGGGAGCCGGCAAAGAAGTTCATCTTCACCAGCTGATCGCGCACCGCATCGGCAATGGTTGTCCGGCCATAGCCCACGTTGACGGTCCACACGCCGCCCGACACGGCGTCGATGTGCTCCTTGCCATGCTGGTCCCACACCCGCATGCCCTTGCCCTCAACGATGATCCGCGGATCCTTCGTCTCAAGCGCCTTGTGCTGGAACATGTGGTGCCAAACGTGGGCGCTGTCGTGCGCCACCACATCCGACAAGTCGTTCGGCAAAACGGGGACGTTCATGGGTGCAACCTCATAAGAAAACGCGTCATCACTGGTGAGAGCCGCGACAGCGTCTGTCGGTGCCACCCACGAACCGGGGGGCATTTACAAGAACGTGTTGGTTCAAGCCGCGGCGCAAGCTCGTCATCGATACAGCCATACTCAATATCGCGTTGGCAATAAAATAGCGCCCGGCTGAACCATCTGCCGTTGCCCGATTTTCCGGCAAAGCGAACATTGAGCCATCGTTCGTCATGCCGTCAGCGCCACTTCGGCCGTATCCTTGGCAATAATCGCTTCTTCGTTGGCCGGAATGATCAGGATCGGCTTGCTGTCATCCTCGCCCACAACCGCCTGGTTCTCCGCGTTCGCATTGGGATCAAGATCGAGCCCGAGCCACCCCAGCCGGTCGACGATCGCCTCGCGGATCGGCGCCGCGTTCTCGCCAACACCGCCGGTAAACACCAACGCATCGAGCCCGCCGATCTCAGCGGCCATGGCGCCAACTTCGCGAACAACGCGGTGGACATAAACAGCGAGCGCCAGCCGCGATGCGGGATCATCCGCCTCAAGCAGCGTGCGCATGTCGTTGCTGTGACCGGACAAACCCAAAAGCCCGCTTTGCTTGAACAGAACATCCCGCACCTCACTCAGCGAGAGCCCCATCTCCTCCTGCATAAATAGGATCGCCCCCGGATCGGTGAGGCCAGGCCGCTCGCCCATCACCAACCCATCGAGCGGCGTAAAGCTCATGGTCGTCGCGCGGCTTTGACGCTGCGACAGGCCCGCAAGGCTCGCCCCATTGCCCAGATGCGCGGCCACAACCCGCCCATCCGCCGCAGCGCCGAGATAAAGCGGCAGCTGCTCCACGATCCAGCGATACGACAGGCCGTGAAAGCCATACCGCCGCACGCCAGCCTCGCGCACACCGGCGGGCAGCGCGAGCGTGCGCGCCGGCTCAGGAATGGTGGCGTGAAACGCGGTATCGAAGCACGCCACCTGCGGCACACCAGGCAGCGCCTCAGCAATGGCCGCAATCGCAGCAAGGTGATGGGGCTGGTGCGTGCGCGCCAGCGGCACAAGCCGCTCCAGCGCGGCAATCACATCATCATCGATCAGCTTGGAGGCGGCAAACTCCGCGCCCCCATGCACCACACGGTGCCCCACCGCGCTGATTGACGTGTCCGTCAGCTGGGGCAGCGCCGCCGACAGCGCACTTGCGTGGCTCGCGCCCGCCTCGTCCAGCTGCTGCGGCGGCGTTTTCGCACCGCGGTGCTTGATTGACAAAAGCGCATCGGGTTGCCCGATGCGCTCAATCACCGCCGACACGTCCGGCGTATCGTCAGCGCCGGAAAACACGGCGAGCTTGATGCTCGACGAGCCGGCGTTGACGACCAGGATCGGGCCCATGTCGGAGTATTGCCAGGAGGCGACGCGTTACGCGGCAGCCTGCTGCGGGCGCATGTCGGCCGGATCGATGCCCGCCACCGCGACAGGTGCCTTCATGGCATCGCGGCGGAACGGCTCGCCGAGCTCCTGGTTGAGCACACACTCGATGAACGTGGTCACCCCATCATCCATCTGCTCCTTGATGGCGAGCGCCAGCGCATCCTTCAGCGCCTCCATGCCCGACACCTGCACGCCCTTCAGGCCGCACCCTTCCGCAATTTTGGCATACTCCACACCCTCATTGAGCTCAGTGCCCACGAAGTTGTCGTCGAACCAAAGCGTGGTGTTCCGCTTCTCAGCCCCCCACTGATAGTTGCGGAAGATCACCATCGTGATCGGCGGCCAGTCACCGCGCCCACACGCCGTCATCTCGTTCATGGAAATGCCGAAGGCACCATCGCCCGCAAAGCCCACGACGGGCGTCTTCGGGTTGGAAATCTTGGCACCCAAGATCGACGGCAGCCCATACCCACACGGACCGAACAGCCCAGGCGAGAGATACTTCCGAGGCTCATCGAACTCCGGATAGGCGTTACCGATGGCGCAGTTGTTGCCGATGTCGGTGGAGATGATCGCGTCCTTGGGCAGCACCGCCGTGATCGCCCGCCACGCCATACGCGGGCTCATCCGATCCGGCTCGCGGTTGCGGGCACGCTCGTTCCAGTTGATGCCCGGATCGTCGTCCTCGTGGTCCATGGAGGTCAGCTCCTGGGCCCACTTCGACTTAGCGAGCGCAATCGCATCGCGGCGCGCCTCGCGGCCGTCGTCACCGGCGCTCTCGCCAAGGTTGGCCAGGATCTCTTCAGCCACCAGCTTCGCATCGCCCTGGATCGGCACCGCCACCGGGCGCGTCAGGCCAATGCGGTCCGCATTGATGTCCACCTGGATGATCTGCGCATCCTTCGGCCAATACTCCATCTGGTAGGCCGGCAGCGAGGAGAACGGGTTGAGGCGCGTGCCAAGAGCCAGCACCACATCGGCCTTGGAGATCATCTCCATGCCGGCTTTGGAGCCGTTATAGCCCAGCGGACCGCAGGAGAGGGGGTGCGAGCCGGGGAAGGCATCGTTGTGCTGATAGTTGCAGCACACCGGCGCCGTCAGCCGCTCCGCCAGCGCCGCGGCAGCCGGGATCGCGCCTGACAGAACCACACCGGCACCATTCAGAATGACTGGGAACTTGGCTTCCGACAGCAGCTTCGCCGCATCCTTGATGGCCTGCTCGCCGCCGCGCGGCCGCTCGATGCGCACCGGCTTGGGCAGGTTGATGTCGATCACCTGGGTCCAGAAATCGCGAGGAACGTTGATTTGCGCGGGGGCTGAGCGGCGGAATGCGTTCTCAATCACACGGTTCAGCGTCTCAGCGATACGAGACGGATCGCGGACCTCTTCCTGGTAGCAAACGCAGTCCGCAAACAGGCGCATCTGCTCCATTTCCTGGAAGCCGCCCATGCCGATCGTCTTGTTGGCCGCCTGCGGGGTCACCAGCAGGAGAGGGGTGTGGTTCCAGTAGGCGGTCTTAATCGGCGTCACAAAGTTCGTGATGCCAGGGCCGTTCTGCGCAATCGCCATCGACATTTTGCCAGACGCGCGCGTGTAGCCGTCGGCAATCATCCCGGCGTTGCACTCGTGAGCGCAGTCCCAAAACTTGATCCCGGCCTTCGGAAACAGATCCGAAATCGGCATCATTGCAGAGCCGATGATGCCGAACGCATCCTCGATGCCGTGCATCTGCAGAACTTTGACGAACGCTTCCTCGGTCGTCATCTTCATGGGTGTGTCGCTCCTCGGTTAAACGGGATTCGCGCGGGGGCAGGGGCCCACTAATGAAACGCGCGGCGATCCTCGATGATCATGTCGCTCGCCTTCTCGCCAATCATGATGGCGGGGGCGTTGGTGTTGCCAGAAACAATTTCTGGCATAATCGAACAGTCCGCGATCCGCAGCCCGTCAACACCGCGCACCCTCAGGCGCGGATCGACCACGGCGTCGTCGTCGGGACCCATACGGCATGTGCCGGTGGGGTGATAAATGGTCGTCGCAGTATCGCGCACCCACTGCAACAAGTCCGCGTCGGTCTGGGCATCCTTCCCGGGCCTAAACTCCTCGCTGATCTTCTCTTTCAGCGGGGCATAGTCAGCCACTGTCCGCGCCACTTTCACGCCATCGACAATCGTCTGCTGATCCATCTCCGTCGCGAGGTAGTTCGGATGGATCGCCGGGTGCTCGCGGTGATCGGCGGACTTTAAACGGATCTCGCCACGGCTCTCCGGCCGCAGCTGACAGACCGACGCCGTGAACGCTGAGAACGGATGCACGCCCTCGCCAGGACTGTCGGCCGACCAGGGCTGGATGTGGAACTGAATATCGGGTGTTGCGACCTCAGGCCGTGTGCGCAGGAACGCTGTCGCCAGGCTCGCCGCCATCGTCATCGGCCCCGTCCGGGAAACCGCGTAGCGCAGCGCAATTTTGGCCTGATCGAACAAGCTGCGCACCTCGTCGTTCAGCGTCGGCTCGTTGCACTTGTAGACCAACCGCGCCTGCAAGTGATCCTGCAAGTTCTTTCCAACTGAAGGTCGATCCACCAGTGTCTCAATGCCGTGCTTAGCAAGGTGGCCGCCGTCACCGATCCCGGACAGCATCATCAGCTGGGGCGAGCCAATCGCACCCGCCGCCACGATCACCTCAGCGTTCGCGCACGCCACCTGCGTGTCCCCAAACCCATCGGTGTACTCGACACCAGACGCACGTTTGTCCCTGAACAACACCTTCGCCGAATGCGCCTGTGTCACGATGGTCAGATTAGGGCGGCCGCGCACCGGATGCAGATACGCCACCGCCGCCGAACAACGCCGGCCGTTCTTGGTGGTCAGCTGAAAGTAGCTGACGCCCTCTTGCTCGGCGCCGTTGTAATCTTCGTTGTACGAGTACCCGGCCGCCTGCGCCGCCTCCACCCAGGCATCGCAGATGGGCCGCGACAAACGCATGTTCGACACCGACAGCGGCCCGCCGACACCATGGTGCTCGTCGCCGCCGCGCTCCTGGTCCTCGGCCCGCTTGAACAGGGGCAGCACATCGTCCCACGCCCAGCCAGTGTTGCCCATCTGGCGCCAGCGGTCATAGTCCTCCCGCTGCCCTCGCACGTACAAAAGGCCGTTCAGCGAGGAGGAGCCGCCCAAAACCTTGCCCCGCGGCCACGCCAGCGAGCGCCCCGCAATCCCGTCATCCTTCTCGGTGTGAAAACACCAGTCCACCGACGGATTGTGCATCGTTTTGAAATAGCCGACCGGGATGTGGATCCAGGGATTCCAATCGCGCGTGCCCGCTTCGAGGAGGACCACCCGCACGGACGGGTCGGCGCTCAGCCTGTTGGCGATCACGCAGCCGGCAGATCCTGCACCGACAATGACATAATCTGCTTCCAGACTGGGCACACTGCCTCCATCGTTACCGTTAACGCTTGCATGACAAAGGATACGGTGCTTTTCTGAGACTGCAAGTCTCAATTTAAGGGGCTGCAGTTCAGGAGGAAACCCAATGTCCGTGTCTGACAAGCTCGCCGGCCTCAATCGGCGCGACTTTATGAAGCTCGCAGGTC
>CAKZYH010000100.1 GCA_937884725.1 uncultured Paracoccaceae bacterium | reverse complement strand
GGTTTCGCAGCCATAATCGCGGTCATGGACTTCTCATCCATCGACTACGACATATTCTGGGTGGCACGCGGACGCGGCCGGCGCGGCGCCTCGTCCGGCGCGTCTGGCCCCAGCCCGGCTAGCGGTGCCGGCGCTGATGTGATGACCCGCTGCTGCGCGTGGCCAGGCTGCAAAGCGAAGGCTGAGTATCGCGCGCCCAAAGGCCGGGATCACGAGGGTGAGTATCTTTGGTTCTGTCTCGACCACGTCCGGGAGTATAATAAAGGCTATAATTATTTTGACGGCATGAAGGACGACGACGTCCTCGCCTACCAGCGCGACGCCATCACCGGCCATCGGCCCACCCGCCCGATTGGCGTGCGCGGCAAAGAACGCGCAAAGGCCCGTGCAACCTACCGCGACAAAATCGACGACCCGTTTGGCGTCATGGGGGAGGGTTTTGCCGAAGGCCGGCCCAAGCGCGAAGCCCGGAAGCTCCGCGCCCCGGAGCGCAACGCCTTTGAAGTGATGGGTCTGACCGAGCACGCGTCCAAGCAAGACATCAAGACGCGCTACAAGGAGTTGGTCAAAAAGCACCACCCGGATGCCAACAAGGGCGACCGCTCATCTGAGGACCGTTTGCGCAGTGTGATCAACGCCTATGCGGTTCTGCGCCGCGCGGGGTATTGCTAGGACCTCACCAGGGGCCATAAACCAACGTGACAATTGTCGGGCGCACAGCCCGCCGCCGCGGATCCATGGCGGTCCGCCATTCACGGGGTCATGAGTTATGGGTGAGGCGCTCTCCGCGTCGATGCGCGAGCCGGACATCACTGTGTCTGCACGCCAAACGTTTAACATCGATAGCGATATGGAGATCCCTGCCTTCTCCGAAGCGTCGGAGCACGTGCCGGACCGGGACGAGGCCTACGTGTTCGATCCGCCGACCACGAAGGCGATCCTCGCTGGGTTCAAGCACAACCGGCGCGTGATGATCTCCGGCTATCACGGCACGGGTAAGTCCACGCACGTCGAACAGGTGGCCTCGCGGCTCAACTGGCCGTGCGTGCGGGTGAACCTCGACAGTCACATTTCCCGCATCGACCTCGTCGGGAAGGATGCCATCGTCGTGCGCGATGGCGCGCAGGTGACCGAGTTTCGCGACGGCATCTTGCCATGGGCGCTGCAAACCAACACCGCGCTGGTGTTTGACGAGTACGACGCTGGCCGCCCCGACGTGATGTTCGTCATCCAGCGCGTGCTGGAGGTGTCGGGCCGCCTGACGCTGCTAGACCAAAACCGCGTGATCCGCCCGCACCCCTCGTTCCGCCTGTTTGCGACGGCCAACACGGTGGGCCTCGGAGACACCAGCGGCCTTTATCACGGCACGCAGCAGATCAACCAAGGCCAGATGGACCGCTGGTCGATCGTCACGACGCTCAACTACCTGCCGCTCGACGTCGAGGTGGAGATTGTCCTCTCGAAGGTGCCGAACCTTCGCGACGACGAGGGCCGCACCCTGGCAGCGAAGATGGTGCGCGTCGCCGAAATGAGCCGCAACGCCTTCATCGCGGGCGATCTTTCGACGGTGATGAGCCCGCGCACGGTGATTACCTGGGCCGAAAACGCCGAAATTTTCGGCGACATCGCCTTCGCGTTCGAGGTCACCTTCCTCAACAAGTGCGACGAGACCGAGCGCTCCATCGTCGCCGAGTTCTATCAGCGCTGCTTCGGCAAGGAGTTGACCGGTGGCGCCCACGCGGTGGTGAACTAAGCTGCCGAGCGCAACGCGGGGGAGGGGTCATGCGCCGCTTACCCCCAATTGTGCGAAAACGGCGCAAGGCTTTACGTCTGAGGCGGTGAGAACGTGGCAGGACCAGGCGACAACTCTCGTAAGTCAAACCAGCCGGATCCCCGGCATGATAAGTTCCGCAACGCCGTCAGCGGTGCGTTGCGGGCCATGTCCGCGCGGCCGGAGCTTGAGGTCAACTTCTCGTCCGACAAGCCCGCGTTGGTCGGCGAAACCGTGCGTCTACCCGAGCCAAGCCGCCGACTGACGTCAGACGAAGTCGCCGTCACGCGCGGCCACGCCGACAGTTTCGCCCTCAAACTCGCCGCGCACGACACCGGCGTCCACGCCAAATACATGCCCGACGGCGCCGACGCCCGCGCAATCTTCGACGCCGTCGAAACCGCCCGGTGCGATGCCCTCGGCGCACAAGCCATGGACGGCGTGTCGGACAACCTCTCCGCCATGCTCCAAGACCGCTACCACCGCGGCAACTATCACGAGATCACCGACAAGGCCGACGCCCCGCTCCACGATGCCATCGCCCTCCTGGTGCGCGAAAAGCTGACCGGGGCCGAGCCCCCTGCGAGCGCACAAAAGCTGGTCGACCTGTGGCGCCCGTGGCTGGAGGACAAGTGCGGCGACAATCTCGCCTGCCTCCACGAGGCAATGGGCGACCAAGCCGCCTTCGCCTCGGCCACCCGCGATATCCTGACCGCGCTCGACATGGCGGACGAAATGTCTGGCGAAGCCGGTGAACAGGACGAGCCAGACGCCGGCGAAGCGGACATGGACAACCCCGAGAACGAGGCAGGGGAAGCCGGCGAAGACGACACCGACGACAACGCAAGCCCGCAGGATTCAGAGCGCCCAGGCGAAGAAGAATCCGCGCAGGACGTTGAAGACACAGAGTTTTCCGCCGAGGACACCCGCGAAGACGAATCGGGCGACGCCGACGAGAGCATGGACGGCATGCGCCTCGAAGAGCGCGAGCCAAGCCCCTTCCAACAGTCCGAGTACAAGGTGTTCACCACCAAGTATGACGAGCTGATCCACGCCGAAGAGCTGTGCGATACTGCTGAGCTCGACCGGCTGCGCGCCTTTCTCGACCGGCAGCTCACCAACCTTCAGGGCGCGGTCGCACGGCTCGCCAACCGCCTCCAGCGCCGGCTGATGGCTCAACAGAGCCGCTCCTGGGATTTCGACCAGGAGGAGGGCGTTCTCGACACCGCACGCCTGTCGCGCATCGTCATCGATCCGATGCAGCCGCTGGCCTTCAAGGTCGAGCAGGAGAGCGAGTTCCGCGACACGGTGGTCACGCTCCTCCTCGACAACTCCGGCTCCATGCGCGGCCGGCCGATCACGGTCGCAGCCACCTGCGCGGACATCCTCGCCCGCACGCTGGAGCGCTGCCACGTGAAGGTCGAAATCCTCGGCTTCACCACGCGCGCTTGGAAAGGCGGCTCGAGCCGGGATCTTTGGCTCCAAAGCGGCAAGAAGGCGGGCCCGGGCCGCCTCAACGACCTGCGGCACATCATCTATAAGTCAGCGGACGCGCCCTGGCGCCGTGCGCGCCGCAATCTCGGCTTGATGATGCGCGAGGGGCTCCTAAAGGAAAACATCGACGGCGAAGCACTTTTGTGGGCGCACGAGCGCTTGCTCGCGCGGCCCGAGCAGCGGCGCATCTTGATGATGATCTCCGACGGCGCGCCGGTCGACGACTCAACCCTGTCGGTCAACGCCGGCAACTATCTGGAAAAGCACCTTCGCCAGGTGATCGCGCAGATCGAAGAACAGTCGCCGGTTCAGCTCATCGCCATCGGCATTGGGCATGACGTCACGCGCTACTATCGTCGCGCGGTGACAATCGTTGATGCGGAGGAACTTGCCGGTGCGATGGTCAATCAGCTCGCGGCCTTGTTCGACGATGAAGACACCGGCGGCCGTCGCCCGCGCGGTGGGCGTCGCGATCGGGGCCGGCCACCGCAGCGTCGCGCGGCATAGCGCACTCAGCCTGGCCGCTGCCGCCATCGTTGCCCTCAGCGCCGGAAGTGTGACGGCGCTCGAGCGTCAGCCGCTCGAGCCGCGGATGCGCATCATCGAGAACTTTCGCCCTGCGCCACAAGATGGCGACAGGCTGGACTTTCGTGGGGGCTTGGTCCTGCGGGGAGAAAGGGACCTCGACGGTCTCTCGGGCATGATCGCCGACGGGAACGAGGTGCTCATGGTGTCGGACTTCGGGCACTGGGTCGGTGGCCGGCTTCAAATCGAAGATGGACGCCTCACCGGCTTTACCGACGTTTGGCGCGCGCCAATGCGCCTCGAGGATGGCTCGATCGCGGCTGGCAAAGAGGACGGCGACGCCGAATCCCTGGCGCTGCGCGGTGATGAAATCGTCGTCACGTTTGAGCGGCCGGGCCGGGCGTTATCCTATCGCAAAGCGGACGGCGACTGGGCGCCCGACGATACAACGCCAACGCTTTTGTCCAATCTGCGACAAGACTTTGGCCCGCAACACAATCTTCCCGAAGCTGCATTTTTCGACCCAGACGGAAACGTCGTCATCATCAACGAAGAGCCAACCTATCGCGATGGCGCTCGCGTCGTTCGCTTACCATCGAAGCTTTTCGCCGTTGCACTTCAAGATCCCTGGCGGGTGACGGGCGCAGACCTTGGCCCAGCCGGCGACCTCTTCATTGTCGAGCGGCGCTACGAGGGCGGCACCGATGTGGGCATGCGCGTGCGCCGGATCGGCACGGAAACCATGGCACGCAGCGTGTGGGACGGTCCGGTGTTAATCGAAGGCGACTTTTCCGATGAGATCGACAACATGGAAGCGATCACCGCAGTCGACGACGACGGCGAAATCGCCATCACAATCGTGTCCGACAACAATGCCAACATCGTCCAGCGCGGCTTAATCCTGCGGTTCGTTGTGTCCGATCCGCTGCCGCAGCCCAATCCTATGCGTCGACCCTAGGGCGGTTCAAAGAGCCGGGCATTTTGCTCGCACCGCATGCGGTGCGAAAATACCCTAGGTCGTGCGCGGGGACGCCAACGCGTAAGCGATCACCAAGCGGAACGGGATCAGCGCAAACATTGCGACAAGCATCTTCACGCCGAAGTCGGCGATGGCCCAGCTGATCCAGCGGGGCATCTCGGGTGCGTTCTCAACGCCCAGCAGCGGCGAAGTTGCGACGGCAAACCCATCCACCTGAAACGCAATCAACGCGGTAAATGCCAGCGTAAAGAACAGCGCCGTGTCGATGGCCGAGCCCACGACCGATGATACCAGCGGCGCACGCCACCAAGCCAACCCCCGCAGCCGCTGAAAAACAGCGATGTCGAGAAGCTGGGCCACAAGGAATGCGGTGCCGGAGGCGAGCACAATGCGGGTCGTGGACGGCGGCAAGTTCGCGACCTGCTCTAGGAGCAGTGGCGTCGCGACCGCGATGGCAAAGCCGGCAAACACCACGCGCCGCGCGATCACTGGCCCGACAAGGCGGTTTGTGACGTCGGTGACCAGGAATGCAAACGGATAGGTGAAAGCGCCCCAAGTCAGGATGTCGGCGAGATTCACCGCGCCGACCTGGCCGTTCACCGGCATCTGCACCAAAAAGTTCGATGCGATAATCACGCTCGCCATGGCCGCTACGGCAAGGGCGATGACCGAGCTGTTGCGCATCGCAAGAACCTGCAGGTTAGCCGGCAGCGTCCGCTGCGACCAATTCGCGCTTCACTTTCAGCATGCGCTCCGACAATTCAGCGTCGTTCGCCTTGCGCAGGAACTTATCTAGCCCGCCGCGGTGCTCGACCGTGCGCAGGGCAGCCGCGCTGATGCGCATGGGAATGGAGCGATCCAGCTCCTCCGACATCAGCGTCACGTTCACCAAGTTGGGCAGGAAGCGCCGCTTGGTCTTGTTGTTGGCGTGGCTGACATTGTTGCCCACCATCACGCCTTTTCCGGTCAACTCACAGCGTCGCGCCATGCTCTTCTCGCCGGAATGCCGGCGCTCCTTAAGAAAGTCACACTGTCATGCAGAGAGCGGTAGATAGAGAGCGTGGCCCCACCCTGTCAATGATGGGGCCGTCATTGCCTTGGCGGGGCTGAGCGCACACATTCCCGTGCGTTTTTGCTGCTCGCTGCGGTGATCATTTGCGATGGCAGCAGCCATGCCATAAGGCGAAGGGGTGCCTTCGCGGGGGAGGGGTGGAATGATCCGTGCGCTAGTCTTGAGTTTCGCCGTCGCGGCGGCCGCCTACAGCCCGCTGTCGGCCGCGCCCATGAAGGTCAGCGCCACGTACGAAATCTCCCTCGCAGGGTGGGGCATTGCCCGCGCCAACCTCAACTTCACCATGAAGGACGGGAAGTACGAGGCTGACCTTTTCATGAAGCCGAAGGGCGTGGCGCGCGTTGTCACCGCTGTGCGCACATCGGTCTCCGCCGCGGGACGAGTCCGCCGCGGCGTCGTCCAGCCGTCCCGCTACGCTGTGCGCGCTGATGAGATCGACCGCCCCGTCGCCGTCGACATGAAGCTGAA